>JAFYBI010000158.1 GCA_017540285.1 Clostridia bacterium
ACGTCGACTATATGTTCGTCGACTGCCCGCCCGGAACCGGCGACGTCCCGCTCACCGTCTTCCAGTCCATCAAGCTCGACGGCGTCATCATCGTCACCACCCCGCAGGACCTCGTCTCCATGATCGTTTCGAAGGCCGTCAATATGGCCTCGCTCATGAACATCCCGGTCATCGGCCTCGTCGAGAACATGGCCTACGTGAAATGTCCCGACTGCGGCGCCGAAATCGAAGTCTTCGGCAAGTCGAAGGCCGAGGACGTCGCGCGCGAATTCGGCATCCCCGTCCTCGGACGCATGCCCATCGATCCGAAGCTCTCCGCCCTCGTCGACCGCGGCGTCATCGAGCTCATGGAGAACGACTACCTCGAAAAAGCGGCGGACGCCGTCGAGGTATTCTGCGAAAAGAAATAACCCGGAAACACCCCATCACACATATCAAAAACTCCCAAGGAGGCACATATACCCATGAAAAAAGTCATGACATCCGTTCCCTTCCGCGGCACGCCCGAACAGCTCGCCGAGCTCGACCGCGTCATCGAAGAGAACAAGACCCAGCCCGGCGCGACCCTCGCGATCCTTCAGAAGGCGCAGGATATCTACGGTTATCTGCCCGAAGAAGTGCAGCGTCACATCGCCCTCGCCCTCGATATCCCCTTCTCCGAGGTCTACGGCATCGCCACCTTCTACGCCCAGTTCCAGCTCAATCCGAAGGGCGAGCATCCCGTCTCCGTCTGCCTCGGCACCGCGTGCTACGTCAAGGGCTCCGGCAAGGTCATGGAGAAGCTCATTGAAATGCTCGGCATCCAGCCCGGCGGCATCACCGAAGACCTGAAGTTCTCTCTCGACGCCACCCGCTGCATCGGCGCATGCGGACTCGCGCCCGTCATGACCGTCGGCGACGACGTCTACGGCAGACTGGAGCCCAACATGCTCAAGGGCATCCTCGCGAAGTATCAGCAGTAATTTTCATCCGGATACGAACTCGAATGCAAGCTCCGGGAAAGACAGAGGACGGAAGAAGACATGAAAATCGGTGAAATCAAAGAGCTCTTGCACGCTGAACTGCTCTGCGGCGAAGAATACCTCGACCACGACGTCTTCGCAGCGTGCTGCAGCGACATGATGAGCGACGTGCTCGCCTTCGTGAAGGACCAGGGCGTCTTGCTCACGGGACTCCTCAATTCACAGGTCATCCGGACCGCCAATATGATGGATATGGTCTGTATCGTCATCGTGCGGAATAAAGTCCCCACGGAAGAAATGATCGAGCTCGCTTCCGACAGCGGACTGGTGCTGATGCGGTCTCCCTACCGCGCATACGAGGCCGCCGGCGTTCTTTACTACGCCGGTCTCGGCAGGAGGGAAGAGGATGGCTGAGAATATCCGGTTCCATTTTGACGTCGACGGCGAGAACTTCACCTCCGCCGGAGAGGCGTCCGTGGCCGTGAAGAAAAAACTCAGACAGCTCGGCTTTTCCCCGGACGTCATCCGCAAGGTTTCCATCGCCATGTACGAAGGGGAGATCAATATGGTCATCCACGCGAACGGCGGGACCGCGGACGTGGAAGTGACCGACGACGAGATCGTCATTGTCCTCGCCGACCACGGTCCGGGCATCCCGAACGTGGAAATGGCCATGCAGGAGGGCTTCTCCACCGCCCGCGACAACATCCGTGCCCTCGGGTTCGGAGCGGGCATGGGTCTTCCGAACATGAAAAAGTACACCGACGAGATGAAAATCGACACCGAGGTGGGCGTCGGGACCACCATCACCATGAAAGTGTATCTATAACGCCGCGCTCCGTGACCTCCACGGCGCCCGACACGGCGTTCCGAGGTGGCTATGGCAGATTACAAGCATTCGGTATCCCTCGAAGTCAGCAAATGCAAGGGCTGCACGACGTGCCTCAAGCGCTGTCCGACGGAGGCGATCCGCATCCGCGACGGACATGCCGTCATCAACTCCGACCGCTGCATCGACTGCGGCGAGTGCATCAAGATGTGCGCCTACAAGGCGAAGAAGGCCGTCCATGACAGCCTCTCGTGCATCGGGAATTACAAATACACGGTGGCCCTGCCTGCGCCGTCTCTCTACGGCCAGTTCGACCACATGGACAACATCGGCTACATCATCCGGGGACTGAAAGACCTCGGCTTTGACGACGTTTTCGAGGTGGCCTGCGCGGCGGAGCTCGTTTCTGCCTACACCAGACTCTATATCAAGCGGAGCGACGTGAAGAAACCCGTCATCAGCTCCGCCTGCCCGACGATCTCCCGCATGATCTCGATGAACTATCCCTTCCTCATCGACAACGTCCTCCCGATCCTGCCCCCCGTGGACATCGCTGCCTATCTCGCGCATGAGAAGGCGAAGGCGGACCACCCGGAGCTCTCGGACGAGGAGATCGGGATCGTCTTCATCTCCCCCTGTCCCGCCAAGGTCAGCTACGTGAAGAACGACTTCGCCGGGGAACGCAATTACATCACCGACGTCGTCTCCGTCCGGGACGTGTACTTCGCGCTCCTCGACGTCATGAAGGACCGCGAGGACGAACCGCTTGAGAACACCGAATCCGGCATGATCGGCATCGGCTGGGCAACCACGGGCGGCGAATCCACGGCGATCTTCAACGAGCGCTATCTCGCGGCGGACGGGATCGAAAACTGCATCCGCGTGCTCGACCAGATCGACAACGAGGACATCACGAGCCTCGATTTCGTCGAACTGAACGCGTGCGACGGCGGGTGCGTGGGCGGCGCGATGACCGTCGCCAACCCCTACATCGCGCAGGCGCGTCTCCAGGCCCTGAAGCGCTATCTCCCCGTCTCCCCGAACCGTCCGGCGAGCGAGTGGATCCCCGATCAGTATTTCAACGAGCGCGGGATCGAATACACCCCGGCGACCCTCCTCTCCGAAGACCGGAAGGTTGCCCGCCAGATGATGCAGGAGATCGAGGCCATCAAAGCGAGCCTGCCCCAGATCGACTGCGGTTCCTGCGGCGCGCCCACCTGCATGGCCTTTGCGGAGGATATCGTCCGCGGTGAGGCCAACGTGGACGACTGCACCGTCATCATGAAGATGCTGTTCCATCAGTATCTCGAAGAACGCAAGGAAAAATCCGTTCTCGAAAAAATCGCCTCCGACCCCATCCTGAACCTGAAAAAGGAGAACGCGGAATGAATCTCAGCCAACTCTCGGAAGTCCTGTCGCTCGACGTGATCGCGGGCGACCCTGCGGACAAGGTCTGGCACGGCGTCTATGCCGGCGACCTGCTCAGCCGCGCGATGAGCCACGTCAAGACCGACAACCTCTGGATCACCATCATGTCCAACGCCAACGTGATCGCCGTCGCGAGCCTTACCGAGGCGTGCGCGGTCATCCTGGCGGAGGGCGTGGAGCTTCTCCCCGATGCGCTTGACGCGGCCGTGGACAACGGGATCACGGTCCTCTCGTCGAAGCGCACGGTGAACGAGCTCTGCATCGCGATCCACGAAGCCGCGGGGAAATGAAGCCGTACTTCTGCGACCTGCACATTCATTCCTGCCTGTCCCCCTGCGGAGACGAGGACATGACGCCCGCGAACATCGCGGGAATGGCGTCGCTGAACGGGCTGGAAATCGTCGCCCTGACCGATCACAATTCCTCGAAGAACTGCCCCGCCTTCTTCGCGCAGGCAAAGCGGGTCGGGATCATACCCGTTCCCGGCATGGAGCTGACCACCGCGGAGGACATCCACGTGGTCTGCCTCTTCCGCACCCTCGAGGACGCGATGGACTTCGACGCGTATGTGAGCGCGCACCGGCCCCTAATCCCCAACAAACCCGAAATCTTCGGGCATCAGATCATCCGCGACGAAAACGACGAGGTCGCCGGAGAAGAGCCGTATCTGCTCCTCAACGCGGCCGATCTCTCCCTCGAGGACGCGTACCGGGAAGTGAAGAAGCGGGACGGCGTCGCCTACCCCGCGCACATCGACCGGCCGTCCAACGGCATCGTCTCGATCCTCGGCACCTTCCCCCCGGATCCGCCGTTCACCGCCTACGAGCTGAACGACGCGGCCTCTGACGGGGAGTACCGCGAGAAATATCCGGTGATCCGATCCCTCGCGCGGGCCGTTTCCTCGGACGCGCACTATCTCTGGAACATATCCGAAGCCAGCTTCTCGATCACGCTGGACGACGAACCGTATTCCTCGTCCCTCGTGCGGAATCGGCTGATCGACTACCTGTCGGGCAAGGACAAGACCCCGGCGGAGCAAGGAGGACTGAAGAATGGATGAGCTGTCGCTCTATGTTCTCGACATTACGATGAATTCCGTCCGGGCCGGCGCCACGAAAATCACCATCACCCTCCGCGAGGACGGCGAATGGCTGTGGTTTACCGTGGAGGACAACGGTTGCGGGATGACCGAAGAACAGCTCAAAAAGCTGACGGACCCCTTCTTCACCACCCGCAAGACCCGCAAGGTCGGCCTCGGCATCCCGTTTCTCAAAATGCTCGCGGAGATGACGGGCGGCTACGTCCGCGTCACCTCCGTCCACGAATCCGTCTCGGCGGACCACGGGACGAAGACCGAAGCGAAGTTCGGCAAGAACCACATCGACTTCATCCCGCTCGGCGACATCGTCGAAACGGTCAAGACCCTGATCCAGGGCGCCCCGGAGATCGACTTCACGTTTGAACACGCGTTCGACAACGGCAAGGTCGAGCTCTCCTGCGCGGCGCTGCGCGAAATGCTCGGCGAGGGCATCCCGCTTTCCGAGCCCGACATCCTCCAGTGGATCGGGCAGTATCTCCACGAACAGTACGACGAGCTGGGCCACCCGGCGGAGCGTCTGTAACATACCGTCTTCAAATTCAATCCATATACGAAAGGACCAAACTCTATGAAATCTCTTGAAGAGCTCATGGCGATCAAAAACAAGATGGCCGACCGTGTCGCCGTCCGCACCTCCTCGGGCAACACCCGCATCGTCGTCGGCATGGCGACCTGCGGCATCGCGGCCGGCGCGCGTCCCGTGCTGAACGCGTTCGTCGAGGGCATCTCCGAAGCGGGCCTTGGCGATGACGTCATCGTCACCCAGACCGGCTGTATCGGCATCTGCCAGTACGAGCCCGTCGTCGAAGTGTTCGAGAAGGACAAGGAAAAGACCACTTACGTCAAGATGACCGCCGAGAAGGCGAAGGAAGTCATCGAGAAGCACATCAAGGGCGGTACTCCCGTCGCTGAATACACCATCGGCGCTGCACAGCTCTGATTAACAGGAGGATAAAACACCTATGATTCGTTCACATGTACTGGTCTGCGGCGGTACGGGATGTACCTCTTCCGGCAGCCGCCAGATCCGCGAGAGACTGGCCGAGGAACTGAAGGCGCAGGGTCTTGAAAACGAAGTCAAGATCGTCCAGACCGGTTGCTTCGGTCTCTGCGAGCACGGCCCGATCATGATCATCTATCCCGAAGGCACCTTCTATTCCCGCGTCACCCCCGAGGATGTCCCCGAGATTGTTTCCGAGCACCTCCTGAAGGGCCGTATCGTCGAGCGCCTGGCTTACACCGACACCGGCGACGAGGAAGTCAAGAAAGCGGCCGACGTCTCCCTGAGCGACACCGTGTTCTACAAGAAGCAGAAACGCGTCGCGCTCCGCAACTGCGGCGTCATCAACCCCGAAGACATCGACGAGTACATCGCGATGGACGGTTACTTCGCCCTGAACAAGGTCCTCACCGAGATGACCCCGGACGACGTCATCAACACCATCTCCGCATCCGGACTGCGCGGACGCGGCGGCGGCGGATTCCCGACGGGCCGGAAGTGGTCCTTCGCGAAGGCCTCCGTTTCCGATAAGAAGTACGTCGTCTGCAACGCGGACGAAGGCGACCCGGGTGCGTTCATGGACCGTTCCGTCCTCGAAGGCGACCCGCACGTCGTTCTTGAAGCCATGGCCATCGCGGGCTATGCGATCGGCGCCGACGAAGGCTGGATCTACGTCCGCGCGGAATATCCGATCGCCGTCAAGAGACTGAACATCGCGATCGAACAGGCGCACGAATACGGCCTGCTCGGCAAGAACATCTTCGGCACCGATTTCAGCTTTGACATTCACCTCCGTCTCGGCGCAGGCGCGTTCGTCTGCGGCGAAGAAA
>JAFYBI010000159.1 GCA_017540285.1 Clostridia bacterium
GGCAGGGCAACCGCCGCCGGTGGAAGGAAGAACGCATCGCCGAGCCGCCGCTCGCCGTGCAGGAAGCGCTGGAACACGCCCTGTTCGTCTGCGGGAAAACGATCCTGGAGGCATACGGGATCGCGGCGGAATGACTCCTGTTCCGCATCGGTGCATTTGCTGATCTGCCCCTGGATTACTATATTGACTTTATTATCATCGCGTGATATAATATTGCGCGGTTTCAAATCTGTTGAAAAGGGAAAAACAAATGACTTTTACTATTTCTTCCAAAAAGATCGTTTCTCTGCTCATGGCAGCCGTCATGCTGCTCACCGTCGCCGCCTGCGGCAAGGCGCCCGAGACATCCCCCGAAGCGACCACCGCTCCGGCAGACAGCACGGAAGCTCCGGAAACGGAGCCGAAGGACAAATTTGATGGTATCGACCTCAACGGCGTGACGATCCGCGTCCAGACCTCCGTCAACATGGATGACGCCACCAACGCCAACTTCCTCATCGAAGGAACCGGCTCGCTGAACGGCGACGTTGCGAACGACGCGGTCTTCAAGCGCAACACGGACGTTGAGGAGTTGCTGAACGTCAAGCTGAAGTACATCCAGTCTAACGAGACGTGGAGAACGTCTCAGGATGCCGTCCAGAAGATCGTGCTGGCGGGCGACGACGCCTACGACGTGATCATCCAGGACCTCTTTCCCATGGCGTCCCTCGCCGTGGACGGTCTGTTCCTCAACGTCGCGGATCAGGAGATTATCGATCTCAGTCAGCCGTACTGGTGGAACGAATATATGACGGACCTCTCGCTCGGCAGGAACTCCGCCATGTATATCCTCGCCGGGGACTATTTCATGGACGTCCTCTGCTCCGCACACGCGCTGTTCTTCAACAAGTCTCAGCTCAAGGATATCACCGGCGATCCGGACGTGCTTTACAATCTCGTCCTTGACGGCAAGTGGACCATAGACGAGCTCATCAAATACATGGATCTGGCGTACAATGACCTCAACGGCAACGGCACGCCCGACGAAGGAGACAACTTCGGCTACATCTGCGGCACCGTGTGGGGCTCCGGGATCCCCTTCTACGTCTGCGGCGATCTGAAATTCATCACCAGAGACGGGGACGGCGTTCCCTCCTACACGCTCGACAAGGACCCCCGCGCCGCGACTGCGCTCGTCAAGATGGACAAGCTCTTCTACGGCAAATCGATGTTCCTGCGCGACAACACCGCCGCCAACCGCGCGTATTTCAGCTCCGGGAAATCGCTCTTCGTGGGCTACCACCGCGTCGGTCAGTTCGATCTGTTCCGCGATGTGGAGTTCGATATCGGCATCCTGCCTTATCCGAAGCTTGACGCGGAGCAGGAGCACTACGTCACCTCGACCCATGACACCACCGAGGTCGGCGTGATCCCGGTCACCAACACCAAGCTGGAGACCACCTGCACCGTCATCGAAGCCCTCTGCCGCGAGACGCACAAGACGGTCCTCCCGGCGTACTACGAGACCACCCTCAAGGTCAAGTACGCCCGCGACGACGTCACGTCGCAGATGATCGACATCATCCACGACAACCTCCGCTCCTCCTTCCCGCTCGCCTACAACGGCTATCTCGACGGCGCGCTGCTGACCAAGCCCTTCCGCACTCCGCTGGAGAACCACAGCACGAACTTCGCCTCCACCATGGCGTCCGCCGCTCCGGAAGCGCAGGCCAAGCTTGCGAAAATGATCGAGACCTACAACAGCAAAGCGAAATAAACCGCGGCGTCGGTCCGCGGACTGACAAAACAGGCGCTCCTGCGCCTGTTTTTCGTTCGTCTCACAAATATCGCAAAACAAACCGCTCCGGTGTTGACAAAGGCGCGGCGGTGAGATAGTATATAAACAGATCAAACAAAGGGAGGGTCACGTGATGAAGATCAGGGAAGTCAATACGTACTACGTGCGTCCCCGCTGGGGATTCGTGGAGATCCTCACGGACGACGGTCTGTGCGGGTGGGGCGAGGCGGTCCTGGAGGGTCACGCGCGCGCGGTCCTCAACTGCGTGGAGGAGATGAAGGACTATCTCATCGGCGCGGACGCGGGCCGCATCGAAGACCTCTGGACGACGCTGTACCGCGCCGGCTTCTACCGGGGCGGCGGCGTGCTGATGAGCGCGATCTCCGGCATCGATCAGGCGCTGTGGGACGTCAAGGGCAAGCGCTTCGGCGTGCCGGTCTGGGAACTGCTCGGCGGCGCCTGCCGCGATAAGATGCGCGTATATTCGTGGATCGGCGGCGACCGCCCGTCCGACGTGGGCGCTGCGGCAAAGGAGCGCATGGACGCCGGCTTCACCGCGGTGAAGATGAACGCCACCGAAGAACTGCAGATGATCGATTCCTACGCCAAGATCGACGCGGTGCTGGAGCGCGTTGCGGCCATCCGCGAGGTCTGCGGGAAGCACTTCGGCATCGCCGTGGACTTCCACGGCAGGGTCCACAAGCCGATGGCAAAGGTGCTGGCGAAGAAGCTGGAGGAATTCGATCCCATGTTCATCGAGGAGCCGGTCCTCTGCGAACAGATGGAATGCTTCCCCGAGATCGCCGCCGCCTGCAACGTCCCGATCGCCACCGGCGAGCGGCTGTTCAGCAAATACGATTTCAAGCGTCTGCTGCAGACGGGCGGGGTGGATATCATCCAGCCGGACCTCTCTCACGCGGGCGGGCTGACCGAGGTAAAGAAGATCGGCGCC
>JAFYBI010000160.1 GCA_017540285.1 Clostridia bacterium
AGGTATAGGAGGCGTCGATCTTCCGGATCCGCCGCATCATGATCCGAAATGTGATGAAGACAGCAAGCCAACCCAATGCCGGCGGCAGAAGCAGAGAAAGCAGGTCGATGTGAAAAACGGGATACTCCGTCGTCGACTGGGTGAATTCAAGCCCTCTCGCGCCGGAGAACAGCAGAAACGCGAGCCCCGCGCCGAGGAGGAACCCGATAAGTGCCGAGATGCCGTACAGGATGCTGCATTCGGTGAAGAAGAGGCGGCGCAGCTGCTTCCGGCTGATCCCGAGCCCGATCAGGGTGCGGATGTCCGGCGTCCGTTCCGCGATGTAATCGCGGCAGATCATGACCATCGCCGCCAATCCCGGAACGGACAGCACGATCTGAAAGATCAGGATGAGACGGTGCACGCCTTCGATATGATCGGTGTAATCCGTGATCCCCTCCGTGCCGGTCAGACCGACGTAGGAGTAGATGCTGGGATAGTCTTCGATCGGTCCGCGGTAAGCCGCTTTGATTTTCTCAATGTGAATCCGTTCCACTTCCTCCCAGACGGCATCGGCGTCCGCAGAATCGGTGAGATGGAATTCGATATTGCTGTCCCTGTATTCTGCCCGGACGCCGTCCACGTCCCGAAAATACTCAAGCTGCCCTTCATCCGCGTTGATGATGCGGAAATCGCAGGTCCAGTCCCTGGTGAGATACGGAACTTCCACCGCGTGGGTCCAATACAGCGTAGAAGAGGCAAAGATGTTCATGAAGGTGAACATCATCATCGAGAGGACGAAGATGCACAGGATATTGAAGTAGCTCTTCCGGTACCGCGGGAAACTCCTTTTGACCATGAGCTGATGGAACATGAAGCACTCCTTGTGTTGATGCGATCGGCAACGAATATGACAGAAATCCATTTCATATACCATTGTATCACAATTCGGCCAAAAGTGCAAGTGGAAAAATGAAAAAATCAAAGATCCGCGTCTTTTCGCCCGGCGGATGAAATCCCCCTTGATATCTTTCCCCCGAAATGGTATAATGGTCCTGACCGGCGGGGGCAGTCCGATCCCGATCGCCCGCCCGCGCCGAACAGAGACCGTGCGCCGCGCGCCGAAGGAGAATCCGATCATGTTTCAGAAAGCCCGCCGGGGATTTTACCGCGAACTGTTCGTTCTGATGCTGCCCATCGCCGTGCAGAACCTCATCACCGCGGCCGTCGGACTGGCGGACGTCCTCATGGTGGGACAGCTCAACCAGACCGCCCTCTCCGCCTCCTCCCTCGCCGGACAGGTCCAGTTCATCCTCAACTTCGTCTTCTTCGGGCTGACCTCGTCGGTCACGATCCTCGCCGCGCAGTACTGGGGCAAGGGCGACCGCCGGGTCCTCTCGAAGATCCTCGGCCTCGGGCTGTATATCTCCCTGTTCTTCTCCGTCCTCGCCGCCGTTCTGTGCCTCACGGTCCCGGCGGCGGTCATGACCTTCTGGACGGACGACGCGGCCCTCATCGAGGTCGGCGCCCGGTATCTGCGCCTCGTCGCGCCGTCGTACTTCTTCGCCGGGATCACCCAGCCGTATCTCGCCGTCACGAAGAGCTGCGAGCGCGTGACCTTCTCGATGGTCCTCTCGATCGTCACCCTCGGCCTCAACGTCACGCTCAACGCCGTCCTCATCTTCGGGCTCGCCGGCTTCCCCGCCCTCGGCATCGAAGGCGCGGCCATCGCCACCTCGATCTCCCGCGCGGCCGAGCTTTTGATCTGCACGGGCGATTTCCTGCGGCAGAAGACCTTCCCGCGCTCCCCCGCCGTCGTCTTCACCCTGCCGAAGACCCTGATCCAGGACTTCGTGAAGTACGCCCTCCCCGCGTTCGTCAACGACATCCTCTGGGGCTTCGCCTACAACATGAACTCCGTCATCATGGGCCACCTCGGGACGGACATCGTCGCCGCCAACTCCATCGTCACCGTCGCGCGCGAGCTCGTCACGACCGTCGGCTTCGGCATCTCTTCCGCCGCGTCGATCATGCTCGGCAAGGCGCTCGGCGAAAAGAAGCCGGAAAAGGCCCTCGCCGATTCGGCCTCGCTCTTTAAGACCACCCTGCTCTGCGGCCTCGTCTGCGCGGCGATCCTCGTCGCCGTCACGCCGGTCGTCCCCCATATCGCCAAGGTCTCCGAGACCGCCGCCTCGTACATGAAGGTCATGATGCTGCTCGGCGCAATCTATCAGATCGGGCAGCTTCTGAACACGCTCGTGATCGCGGCGATCCTGCGGTGCGGCGGCGACACGAAATACGGCATGGCCCTCGACATCGTCACGATGTGGGGCTGGGCGGTCCCCGTCGGGCTGCTGACGGCGTTCGTGTTCAGGCTCCCGCCGCTCGTCGTGTACGCGTTCATGTGCACGGACGAGTTCGTGAAGATGCCGTTCGCCCTGCGGCGCTTCCGCAGCGGGAAATGGCTGAACAACATCACGCGGGAGCATTCCTGAGGCGCCACGGATGCGCCGGATCCCCGTCAACCATCCTTTTTGATTTTCCGAAAGGAGCACGCCATGCAATTCACCCTTCCGACCATGACCGTTCAGATCGACGGGCGGGGCTATGTCGCAGCCCTGACCGTCTGCGGACAGAACCTTCTGAAATCCCGGCAGCCCCTCGTCAACCTCGGCATGCCGCTCGCGAATGACGGCTGCCGCGCCGTGGAATACTTCCTCCCCACCTCTGCCGAAGAGCGGGACGACGGAACGCTCCGCCTCACGATGCAGAACGGGTCCGCGGTGACCCTCGCGCTCCGGGCATCGGACCC
>JAFYBI010000161.1 GCA_017540285.1 Clostridia bacterium
AGGAGATCGCGCGGATCTCGCGGCAGACCTGATTGCCGTCCTTGTTCT
Source organism: Clostridia bacterium (assembly GCA_017540285.1). GTDB lineage: Bacteria > Bacillota > Clostridia > Oscillospirales > CAG-272 > UMGS1696. The sequence continues at coordinate 49 of JAFYBI010000161.1, forward strand.
TCGGGAGCATCAGATCGAGCAGAACGAGGTCCGGCTCGTACATCTTGAAGAAGCTGATGCCTTCCACGCCGTCGCCGGCCGTCTTGACCTCGTATCCTTCGTTTTCAAAGAAATAACGCAGCAGATCGCAGATGTTGGGATCGTCGTCAATCACAAGCAGTTTGGTTCCCATTGAAAATACCTCTCATTCTTATGTAATATTCAATATCGCAGATTCCGCAGCATCCGGTCCGGGCCGCTTACGCCATATAATCGCCGTTGTAGGAGACGAGAACAGCCTTGTCGATGCCGTCCGCCGAGGATACTTTATTGACAAATTCGGTGTCGCTGCCGTTGAGGCGCACTTCGTAGGAAACCTCGATGTAGCCGCGGGCAACGGTCTTGGACTTCACGGAATACTTCTTGACGTCCGTCTTGATGAGCTCTTCCGCTCTCTTCTCCGCCGCCTCATCCTTGCATTCCACGACGAGGATGTAGTCGGAATCGGAGACCTTCGCGCGCACGAAGATGAAGAGGATCACGCCGACGATGAGGGAGCCGATCACGGCAAGAGGATACATGCATGCGCCGAGAACGATGCCGGCGCCGACGGACCAGAACAGGAAGACGAGGTCCAGGGGATCCTTGATCGCAGAGCGGAAACGTACGATGGAGAGCGCACCGACCATACCGAGCGACAGAACGACGTTCGAGGTGACGGCGAGGATGATGAAGGTCGCGATCATGGTCAGGGCGACGAGGGAGACGCCGAACTGGCGGTTGAACATGACGCCCTGATAGGTCTTCTTGTAGATGAAGTAGATGAACATGCCGATGGCGAACGCGAGGACGATGGAGATCAGTGTGTCCACGATGGAGAACTCTGTGACCTTGTCGAGAAAACTGTTTTTGAAGATATCGTTGAATGACATGGGAATCGGTTCCTTTCAGAAAAATTGTTTTTGTGTGTGGTGTGGGATGAGCCGGGGGCTTCCGAATCAGCCGAACTGGCGGCAGATCTCGTACTTGGACGAGGACTGGCGCGAACGGGTGATGGGGTTGATGAGATAGCGGATGATGTCCGGCAGGAATTCGTTGTACTTGACCTCCAGCACATCAAAGCTGTCCGTCGGGACACAGGGGAACGGATCGAACAGATTGTCCGAGAAGATGCCGGTGCGGATGTCGCAGTCAAGGGTGACGCGCACGTCGGCGGGATCGTAGATGAACGGCGTCCGGGTGTACTCCACGAGCGTCTTCGGCCTGAGCTGTTCGCCCTTCATCTTTGCATAGAGCTCCGCGACCAGGCCGCGTCCGTCGTCGAGCATCCAGTCGATGTCGCCGCGGATGATCTTCTCCGTCTCTTCCCGGGTGATGCGCGCCTGCAGCTTCTGCGTGAACTCGTCGCGCTTCACCTTTTTTTCGAGGCAGATGAAGCTGTCGTCGCCGTTGTAGAGCCGGATGCGGAACTTTGCTCTCGGATTGGCTCCGTTCACCTTTTCAAAATACGCCGTATCCGTGAAGTTGTCGAAGTAGAGCGACCGGATGACGTAGGTGCCGTCCGGACCCGTGTGCGGGTCTCTCTTCATGACGGTGCCGAGGCGTCTTGAAAGCAGTTCGCGGTCCCAGGCATTGATGAAGTACTTGAACTCGTGCCTGTATTTTGCTTCAGATACCATAGAACCCTCCTTTATAATAGCTCTTTCATCATACCACACTTTCCGGGAATTGTCAATGATTTTTTCTGAAAGGATAAAATAGTTTCCGGTTTTTCTTCCCCGATCCCGTATCGTCCGTGTTTCCTTTTCGTGAAGATTATACCGGATCTCGGTGATGAGCAGGTGAACATGGGGTGACGGAATGATTAAATCGTTCTGATTTTTTGTGTAAAGCGAAAAAAAGCGGCAAAAAAGAGCGAAATTTCCCCGCCCTCTTGCATCCGGCCGCGAAACAAGGTATAATAAACAGAGATCAAAACCGAAATGGAGAACGATACATGAAACTCGGAATCATCGGACTGCCGAACGTCGGCAAGAGCACCCTCTTCAACGCGCTGACCGGAGCGGGCGCCCCCTCCGCGAACTACCCCTTCTGCACGATCGACCCGAACATCGGCGTCGTGCAGGTGCCGGACAAGCGCCTCGACGTGCTTGCGGAGATGTACCATCCCCAGCTTTACACCCCGGCGACGGTGGAATTCGTCGACATCGCGGGGCTGGTGCGCGGCGCGTCGAAGGGTGAGGGCCTCGGCAACAAGTTCCTGTCCCACATCCGGGACGTCGACGCGGTGGTGCACGTGCTCCGCTGCTTCGAGGACGGCGACATCGTGCACGTGGACGGCACCGTCGATCCGATCCGCGACCTCGAAACGATCAACATGGAGCTGATCTACGCGGACATCGAAGTGCTCGAAAAGCGGATCGACAAGACGCAGAAGCTGCTCAAGGGCGACAAATCCCTCGCGGAGAACCTCGCTCTGTACGAAAAGCTCCTCGCCGCGCTGAACGAGGGAAAGACGGCCCGGTCGCTCGACTTCACGGACGACGAGCGCGCGCTCGCGGACGAACTCAACCTTCTGACCCTGAAGCCGATCCTCTACGTCGCGAACGTGAGCGAGGACGAAGCGGCGGGCGTGTCCGACGACAACGAGATGTACCGGGCCCTGAAGGCGGCGGCGGACGCGGAAGGCGCGGAGGTGATCCCGGTCTGCGCGGGCATCGAGGCGGAGATCGCGGAGCTCGATCCGGAGGAGAAGGCCATGTTCCTTTCGGACCTCGGGATCAGAGAGAGCGGGCTTGACCGGCTCATCAAGGCGAGCTATTCCCTGCTCGGCTACATCAGCTATCTGACGGCCGGTCCGAAGGAGGTCCGCGCGTGGACGATCGTGAAGGGCACGAAAGCCCCGCAGGCCGCCGGCAAGATCCACTCGGACTTCGAGAGAGGCTTCATCCGCGCGGAGATCGTGTCCTACGACGACCTGATCGCGTGCGGCTCGATGAACGCCGCGAAGGAAAAGGGCCTCGTCCGCAGCGAGGGAAAGGATTACGTCATCGCCGACGGAGACGTCGTGCTGTTCCGGTTCAACGTATAAACGAAGGCGACGGGACAACCTGCCGCCGGATCCACAGGAAAAGGAGAATCGTCATGAAGAAAATCGCGCTGCTGCTCGCCGTGCTGATGCTCGCCGCGTCCTCCTGTTCGCAGCCGGACGCCGTCGAGGATTCCGCACAGACCCCCGCGGAAACCGCTCCCGCCGAAACGGAGCCCGCGGAAACGGAGATCCCCGACAATCTTCCCGCTATGGATTACGGCGGGGCGGATTTCCGCATCTACACCCGCGAATGCTGCCCCTCTCACCGGGACGGCGTCTATATGCCGGAGCAGACCGGTGAAGTCGTGGCAGACGCCGTCTATGAGCGGAACCTGAAGGTCGAGGAACGGTTCAACGTCCACATCACGGACCCGATCCTCGGAGCGGACGGAGACGCCACCGCGCTGATGAACGCCGTCCGGGCGGGCGACGACATGTGCGAGGTCGCCGTCTGGCATTACAAGCATCTGGGAGACGCCGCGGCGAACGGCTTCCTCTTGGACCTCGCGGGAGCGGGCTGGTTTGATTTCTCGCAGCCGTGGTGGTATCAGAAGGTCAACGACGCCTACTCCATCGGCGGGCACTCCTACATCGCCGTCGGCATGTACGACCTGGACAATTACTACGACACCTGCTGCATCTATTTCAACAAAAACCTCCTCACCGACCTGACCGGGAGCAGCGACCTCTACTCCGTCGTGAAGAACGGCGAATGGACCGTCGACCGCATGACGGAATACGCCGCCCTTGCCCGTCTCGATCTGGACGGCGACGGCAGGATGGATTTCGCGAAGGACCGGTTCGGCTACGGGCAGGCGAACGGCTACGGGTTCATTTATCAGTTCGCCTGGGATCAGCCGGTGACGTCGCGCGACGAGGGGGGATACCCCGTCGAGGCGATCAACACCGACCGGATGGTGACCATCACCGAGACCTTCTCCTCGCTCCTCTTTGACAACGACTTCGTCGTGCTGGACGAGAGCGGCGGGCCGGCCGTCACCGCATTCCGGGAAGGCAGGGAGCTGTTCCTTCTGACGAGCCTGAAGGCCTCCTTCACCGACTTCCGCGACATGGAACAGGACTTCGGGATCCTTCCGATGACCAAGCTCGACGAGGCGCAGCGGGAATATCTCACGCACGCGACGGCGCACACCTCGGCCATCGGCATCCCGATCGTCAAGACGGCGGAGGATACGGAATACGTCTCCGTGATCCTCGAGGCCATGGCGGCGGAGGGCTTCCGAAAGGTCCGTCCCGTCGTCTATGACGTCGCCCTGAAATCCAAGTACACGCGCGACGAGGAATCCTTCGAAATGGTGGACATCGTGGTCCGCGGGCGCACCGCCGATTTCGCGGAGATCTACGACTCGTGGGGCATGACGTACACGCTCGATTTCATCGCGCGCAAAAACGTGACGAACTGGGCATCCTACTACCGCTCCCAGTACAAGGTCCAGAACAAGACCATCGAACGGGTCGTCAAGCTGTTCCGGGCGCTGGAAGAAGCCGGATCCGACGTCGTCGGCAGCGGAAATCCGTAAAAGAAAAGGGACTGTCGCGTCGGCTCCCGAAACGGAGGCACGGCAGTCCCTTCGTTATTCTTTCCATATAGGCTCGCGTCGGCGCTGAGGGTCACGGCTTCGCGCCGGCTGTCCCGGACCTTTTTATCCTGTCGTCGTGCCGAAATACTCTTCCTCGAGGATCGCCCACGTCGCGACGGAGACATACTTCCCTTTCACGTACATCGCTTCGCGCGCGACGCCCTCCGGCTGCATGCCGAGCTTTTCCATGACGCGGCGGCTGCGCTCGTTGCCGAGGAGGTAACGCGCCTCGATGCGGTGCAGGCGCAGCTCCCGGAATCCGAAGCGCATCACCGCGCGGGCCGCTTCCGGGGCGACGCCGTGACCCCAGACGTCCGGATGCAGGACGTAGCCGATCTCCGCGGAATTCGCCTCGAAATTGAACCGCGTGAACCCGCAGGTGCCGATCATCCGGCCGTTTTCTCTGAGGACGACCGCCCAGTCGTGGAAATCGCCCGCCCGATAGCGGGACTGGAGATAGTTGAGGTAGCGCCTCGTGTACGATTCCGAATCGTGCGGCTGCCAGAGTAGGTATTCCGTCACCTCCGGGCGCGACGCGTAGTCGTACATGTCCCGGCTGTCCTGACGAAGCAGCTTGCGGAGCGTCAGACGCGTCGTTTCGAGCACGGGCGGATCGCGAAAGATCCGCGTGATTTCGTCGTGATTCATGCGCCGCCTCCTGCTCCGGTTGGTTTGAAGCTATTATACTCCATTCCGCACCGGATTGCAAGCGTTCAGACAGATTTAACATTTCGCGCCTTGGAATCGTCACGGGAATATGGTAAACTTTCGGAAAAGAGGAATGGCCGGACACGCCCGCGCATAGGATCGGGGGCCCATCTCCCGACGGAGGTTCCCGATGCGCGCCGATCCGATCCGAACCCTCGCGCGGCCCGCTCTGACGTTCGCCGCCGCTTTTCTCATCGCCTTTTTCCTCTTCCGCGCGTCCGACGCCGTGTATACGGTCCTCGCCGCGCCGCGGGAGATTTCCCTTCTGCTGACGGCGGAGCTGCCCGCGGCGGTCCTTTTGCTCGTCACCGCGCTCGCCCCCTTCACGCGTTTCTGCCGCCCTATCCTCACCGCGGGATGCGTCTGGCGCGGCGCGTCGCTCGGATGTCTCGCCGCCTGTCTGTCAGCCGGCCGCCTCCCGGGGATCCGTCCCGTCGTGGCCGTTCTCCCCGCCTGCTTCGCCGCGCTGATCTACCTCTGCCTCGCCGCCGCATCCGACGCCGCGCACCCGGACCTCATCGCCGGAGGAGACGCGCGGGATCACCTGAAGGCTTCCCTTGTGCTCGCCGGGGCGCACTTCCTCGCCGATCTCGCCCTGCTGTTATCGAAATGATTCCCGAAAGGACACCGCCATGCCGGACAACCGCCAACCTGACCGCGAACACCTCTCCCTCGACGAGATCGAAGCGAGGGAGCAGGAGGAAAAGAAACAGAACCGCCCGCGCTTCAACCTCTTCAACCGCGCGTATGCCGACGGAGCGGGCGTGGAGCGGGACGAGATCCCGATCGCGGACAACCCGACCCTTCCCAACTTCTTCAAGCTCGTCGGACGCAAGATCAACGAGCTGCTCACGGTGAACATCATCTACGTCCTCGGCAATTTCCCCGTTTTCTTCTTCCTCCTCGCGATGAGCGGGTATTTCTCGATCCACACGACCTCGCCGTATTACGCGGTCTACGCGCCTCTCCGCGGGGCGATGCTCTTCCGTAACTCCCCGGCCGTCGCCGCGCTCTGGACGCTGTATGGGCGGCAGGCGGAGATCACCGTCCACACGACGGCGGACAAGATCCTGCTCGGGCTCGCCTTCCTGCTTTTTGTGACCTACGGACCCGTGCGCGTCGGCCTGACGAGAAACCTGCGCAACATGTTCCGCGGGAAGCCCGTGATGATGCTCTCCGACTTCTTCGAGGCGATCCGCCGCAACTGGAAGCAGGCGCTCCTCGTCGGGATCCTCGACCTCGGCATCGTCGCGGTCCTCGCCTACGACATCACGTTCTTCCGTCTCAACTATTCCGCGAGCATGATGATGTCGACCCTCTTCTTCCTCTCCTGCGCGCTCCTCGTGCTGTACTTCCTCATGCGGCCCTATCTCTATCTCATGCTCGTCACCTTCGACATCACGGTCCCGAAGATGTTCAAGAACGCCCTGTATTTCACGGTCCTCGGGCTGAAGCGCAACGTCATGGTCCTCATCGGCACCCTGCTCGCGCTGGCCCTGGAATACGCGCTCCTCATCATCTACTTCCCGCTCGGCGTGATCGTGCCGTTCGTGATCCTGCCCGCCTTCCTCATGCTGATGGGCGTCTACGGCGCGTACCCGAAGATCAAGGAGATCATGATCGATCCGTATTACAGCGAAACCTGACATCAACCGTCCAAGGAGGAATCCCATGCGCGTCATCGACACCAAAAACGCCCCCGCGGCCATCGGTCCGTATTCGCAGGCCGTCGCCGTCGGCAATCTTCTCTATACCTCCGGCCAGATCCCGCTCGATCCGGAAACGGGCGCCGTTGCCGGAGACGACATCGTCACGCAGACCGAGCGGGCCATCGCCAATCTCGGCGCGGTCCTCGCGGAAGCCGGATCGGACTTCACGAAGGTCGTCAAGACCACCTGCTTTCTCTCGGATATGAAGAACTTCGGCGTCTTCAACGAAATCTACGCGAAGTACTTCACCTCGAAGCCTGCCCGCTCGTGCGTCGAGGTCTCGGCGCTCCCGAAAGGGGTCCTCGTCGAGATCGAGGCCGTCGCGGCGATCGAATAACGGAAAAGAAGGGGCTGTTGCATGAACTCCTGAAACGGGAGCATGGCAGTCCCTTCGTTGTTCTGTATGGAGGCACGCGGCGGCGCTGAGGATCATGGCTTCGCACCGACTGTCATGTGTCATTGCGAGGACTGAATTTCCGCGGCGCGGAAACTCTTGCGACGTGGCAACCCGCATCCCCTGTATGAGGGAAGAAGCCATGGAAAATGGCTGTTTGTTCATGAAGGAGTACGGATTCCCACGTCAGGGCCCCCGGGCCCTTCCTCGGAATGACACCATCAAGTGCAGCTTCACGCCCCAATGCTTTTGCGAAAACCCCTTTCCTTTTCGTCGGCGCGGCCCTCAGATCCTACATATTCTTCCGGATCTTTTCATACGCTCCCTTTTCGAGCCGCGACACCTGCGCCTGCGAGATGCCGATCTCCCCGGCGATCTCCATCTGCGTCTTGCCGCCCCAGAAGCGCGCCGAGATGATCCGCCGCTCCTTCTCCGAGAGCTTCGCGATCGCTTCCTTCAGAGCGATGTCCTCGAGCCAGAGATCGTCGTCCGCGTCCTCGTCCCGGATCTGGTCCATCACGCAGATCGAGTCCCCGCCGTCGCTGTACACCGCCTCGTAGAGGGATACGGGCTCCGTGATCGCCTCGAGCGCACGGCTCACGTCCGACGGCTTCTCCCCGATCTCGCGCGAGATCTCCTCGATCGACGGCTCCCCGTCCACCGAGAGCTTCTCCTTCGCGGCGAGCGCGCGGTAGGCCAGATCCCGCACGGAACGGCTCACCCGGATCGTGTTGTTGTCCCGCAGATACCGCCGGATCTCCCCGGAGATCATCGGGACGGCGTAGGTCGAGAACTCCACGTCGAGGTCGGTGTTGAAATTGTCCACCGCCTTGATGAGGCCGATGCATCCCACCTGAAAGAGATCGTCCATGTTCTCCCTCCGGTTCGAGAACCGCCCGACCATCGAAAGCACGAGGCGCAGATTCCCGTCGATCAGCCGCTCCCTCGCCTCCATGTCGCCCGCCCGCGACCGAAGAAGAAGCTCGCGCTTTTCCTTCGACGTGAGCGTCGGCAGCCTCGACGTGTTCACCCCGCAAATCTCCACTTTTCCGCCGTACATCCGCGCCTCCTCCGGGACGCCGTGACAGAAAAACGCCCCTTCCTGCAATGTCTCTGACAGTATTGCCGGATGAGGCGTTCTTTTATGCGGTTTTTCGTCTGGCGGATTATGGGAGGAGCCAGACGGTGAGGGTCCCGAGTTCGGAAGCCGAATAGCGGAGCGATCGGACGCCGCGCGCCTTCACGGCCGGGATGTCGAAGATCCTGCGGTGATCGATCAGGTCGTGGACGGCGGGCACGAGCGCGTCCTCGCCCGGGAATTTCAGCCGGATGCAGTCGAGCCCGACCTGCCGGGTGATCAGCGCCGCGGCGGCATCCGGATCGTAGGAATCGAGCCGCAGGGCGTTGACCCGGTAATAGGAGTACGTATCGGAGACGCATGGCGGGATCGTTTCGCTGTCGAAAATGTGCGTCGGCGCGATCTCCGCCGTCGGCACGCAGAAATAGTCGTAGGAGCGGTAACCCTCCTCCGGCTCGCCCGTGAAGACGGGATCGTCCCACGTCACGTCGATATGGTACCATTCCCCGTCGAGCTCGACGATGTTCCACTCGTGCGGCGCGCCGGTCCTCGTCTCCGTCCCCTGCACGCGCCGGCACGGGATCCCGAGACGCGCGGCGAGAAGCTGGAAGGCCGCTGCATAGCCGGAGCAGACGGCGCGGCGTTCGACGAGGCATCCGTAGGCCCCGGTCGCGCGGGAGATCGCGTCGTCCATGCCGCGCTCGAACATCACGGCGGCGGCCTCGGAGTCGTACTCCGTGTCGCTGACGAGGAGATCGTGCAGAAAGAGGAGCCGTTCGTAGATCGTGCCGTACGCTTCGGCGCGCGCGGTGATGTCGGCGACGCGTTTCTCGAGCGCATCGCGGCGGGAGGCGACCTCGTCGCGCGACAGAAAGCTGTCCGGGGTGAAGACGACGGTGATGCCGTCCGGGGAGGTCTTGCGGGTATAGGATCCGCTTCCGGCCGGCCAGAAATATTCCGGATGATCGGCGAGGACCTCGTGAAAGACGTCGAAGAGCTCGGCCGTACAGTCGTACGGGAAGGAGATCGTTTCGTCGCACGCCTCGATGCCCCGGCAGAGCTCGTCATAGATCGTCCCCTTGTCCCAGACGATGATCTCGGGCACGGTCTCGATGGTCTGCACCGTCTCGGGCGCGAGGGCGGGCGTGGGCGCTTCCCTCGTCTCGGCGGCGATCGGATGATGGTTCTGTATGAGATACGCCGCTCCTACGGAGAAGAGGGCGATGATGAGCATCTCGGGAAACGTGATGCGGCGGTCGTTCTTGGTCATGGGGTCGGTGTCGTGCTTCCTCGTGTTTCTTTAAAGTCCCGTGTATCCGCCGCACTCCCCGATGATCGCCTGCACGCGCGCGACGTCGGCGTCCTGCACGGCACAGCCGCCGTCAAGCGAGACGGACGCGCCGATCCCGGCGGCTTCTCCGGTCGTCGTGCAGATCGGGATAATGCGGATCGATGCCTGCGCTTCGTGGTCGCAGGAAATGCAGCGCCCGCCGACGAGGAGGTTCTCGCAGTCCTCTCTCTTCGGGGTGAGCGAGCGGTAGGGGATCGTGTACCAGGTGCCCGCCGGGAAATAGTAGTGGCTCGTGCCGCTTCCCTCGGGGTTGTGGATGTCGATGTCGTAGTTGCCGGCTGCGATCGCGTCCGGGAATTTCGTGCAGGCGACGAGGTCCTTGCCCGTCAGGACGTAATCGCCGACGAGCATGCGGCTCTCGCGGACGCCGATCGACGGCGCGGTATAGACGAGGCGCGCGTTTTCCATGCCGGGCATGTTGTTCGCGCGGAAGAAGGCGAGCAGCTCCTGCACCTGGCGGCGGGCTTCCATCTCGGCCTTCGTCACGTCGAAGGGATCGACCGGGTTGCGGCGGACGACGCGGGTGGTGTTGAAGTGGAGCATCCCGTCGATCGGATAGTCGAAGACGAGGATGTCCTCGCGCGGATTCGTGAACCGGCCGGCCTCCTTCCACTCCTTATGCAGCCTTGTCCACAGCGGGCGGTTCTCGAAGAACTTCTTCTTGTCGACGTTCGCGACGCGGAAGCACAGGGTCATCGGCTGGCAGAGGTGGTCCGGCTCGCGTCCCAAAGTCGTCGTGACCTTCGCCGCGGCGCAGAGATCGGCGTCCCCGGTGCAGTCGACGAAGACCTGCGCCTCGAACGTCAGGACCCCCGCTTTCGTCGCGACGGAGAGGGATTCGATGCGGTTCCCTTCCTTCTTCACGCCGCAGAGGGTGGCATGGAAGAGGACCTCGACGCCCGCTTCGACGGTCATGCGGTCGAGAAGGATCTTGAGCGCTTCGTCGTTGAACTGGCTGTCGCCGCGGATGTCGCCGGTCGCCTGCATCTCGCGCACGATCTCGCCGAGGATGCCGCGGGAGAGGTAGTGGCGATGCTGGCCGCCGTTTTCGTCCGTGACGGGGGTGGAATAGCACATGAAGGGGAAGATGAGGCAGTGGGAGGCCGCGCCGCCGAGGAAGCCGGACGCCTCGAGAAGGATGACCCGCTTTCCCTGTCTGGCCGCCGCGATAGCCGCCGCGCATCCCGTGAAGCCGCCGCCGAGGACGGCAATATCATAACGCATGGCGTGTTCCATGATGAACTCCTTCGGATCGGACGGGATCCGGTCCCGCCCGTCAGATTCTTTCCTGATTCCTTATCATTATACCCGTTTTCCCGGAGAAATGCAAGAGGATGGTAAAAGTTTCCAGCTTGCAAATAAGTCGGGTGCAAAAACAAATTTGGTGCTGTTTGTCTGTGGAATCCACCTTTCCTTGTGTGCAAATGACTGCAGAAACACACGGGCGGAAAACTGCATGAGACGTGTCATTCCGAGGAAGGGCCCGGGGGCCCTGACGTGGGAATCCGTACCCCCTCCCGAGACGGACAGCCATTCTCCATGGCTTCTTCCCTCATACAGGGGACGCGGATTGCCGCGTCACAAGAGTTTCCGCGCCGCGGAAATTCAGTCCTCGCAATGACACATGACAGTCGGTGCGTAGCCATGCTCTGCAGCACCGTCGCGCGCCCACATACAGAAAAACGAAGGGACTGCCGTACTCCTCCCTCAGAGGAGCAAATGCGGCAACCCCTTCGACGCGG
>JAFYBI010000162.1 GCA_017540285.1 Clostridia bacterium
CGGTGCCGATCAGATCTTAACGTCTATATCGACGCCCGCGGGAAGTTCGACGCTCATGAGAGCTTCAATGAGTTCCTTAGAGGGTTTGCGGATCTCAATGAGTCTCTTGTGTGTGCGCTGCTCGAACTGTTCGCGGCTGTCCTTATACTTATGGACTGCGCGCAGGATCGTGATGATTTCCTTTTCGGTCGGGAGCGGGATCGGTCCGGAGACCTCAGCGCCGTTTCTCTTCGCGACTTCCACGATCTTCGCCGCCGCTGCGTCCACGAGGGTGTGCTCGTAGCTCTTCAGCCGTACGCGAACCTTTTCGTTGCTTGCCACTTTGTCTGCCTCCTGTTAAGATTTTGTCTTTGAGGCGCGGGAACACGCGCCCGGGTGTTTCCGCGGTCTCCTTAATGCAAACCGTCCCCCCGCCGCCAGCATACCGACGGAAAAACGGCTTCACTACGGACCGCGTCCGCCCGATCGTGCGTTCATCTGCCCGGCTCACGGTCGGACCTACTCCACGGAAATTCCCCGCGTCAGGCGCGGCAACCTCCCGCTTCATCGCACATCAAGCGGAGATATTATATCACATTCTCTTTATTTCCGCAAGGGGTTTTCGCAAAAAAATTTTACATTTGCATAACATATTCCGTCTCCCCTTTCCGCAAACGCCGAAACCTCCCCCTTGCTTTCCCTCCCGCCGCAGACGGATATCATTCGCTCTCCCCTTGCCTTCCCCTCCGGGGAAGGTGGCGCCGAAGGCGACGGATGAGGAACATCCCGCCTTTCACGCGCCACATTTGTGCACCGACGGCAGGCATAAGCCGTAACGTCCTCATCCGACCTCGCTACGCTCGGCCACCTTCCCCGAGGGGGAAGGCAGCAAACGCGATCGGGTATGGGAACGTTCTGCCGATTCGGGTGATGAATGCGTAAGCCGTCACGTCTGCCCTCATCCGTCAGCTTCGCTGACACCTTCCCCCGAACAAATTTTCCCTTCCTTTTATTTTATCCCCCGCTTTTTTCCCTACAAACACGAAAATTTGTTCTTGACAAAACGAACATTCCGTGGTATACTATGCCTCGCAAGAACGAATGTTCGTTTCTCGCGCAAACGTTCTCCCCATTCTCTAAGAAAGGAGGTCCGGATCGTGACCGACCCCGCCCTGACTCCCCCGCAGACTCCGCTCTCCCCCGATCCCCCGCCGAAGAAACGCAGGACGCCGTCTCCCGCCGCCCCCGACGCGCTTCTCCGCAGGATCCGCCGCGAATACGAACGCATCGCCTTCGACGGCGGCGACGACGCCCGCACCGCAGACCGCATCAAGGTCATGGAGCTCCTCCGGGAGCTCGCGGACGAAGACCGCGGCGCCGAAGCGCCGCCCCTGCGCCTCGAGATCGTCTACGTTGATACGCCGGCGGGACCGCCGCCGCTCCCGGTACAGGGTACTGTAAATAATGATAACGGATAACGGCGTCCCGGCGGTCCGCACCGTGCGCTTCAACGGGACCTTCCGCGCCGCGAACGAGTCCCGCGCCCGCTACCGCGTCTTCTGCGGCGGCGCCGGCTCGGGCAAAAGCTTCAACGCCGCTCACGATTTCATCCTCAAGCTCTCCGACCTCCGCTTCCGCGGGGCGAACCTGCTCGTCGTACGCAAGGCGGAATCCTCCTGCCGCGGCTCCGTCTTCGCGGAACTTCTCGGCGCCGTCCGCGGCGTCTTCGGCGCAGACGCGGCGAAATACTGGTCCGTGCGGCAGGATCCCCCGGAGCTGACGTCCCTCGTGACCGGCGGAAAGATCGTCTTCCGGGGCATGTTCGACGAAGGTCAGCGCGAACGCGTCAAGTCCATCGCCTTCGAGAACGGCAAGCTCACGTGGATCTGGTGCGAGGAGGCGACCGAACTCGAACCGCAGGATCTCGAGATCCTCGACGACCGCCTCCGCGGCGACCTCTCCGCCGTCAATCCCGCCCTCTACTACCAGATCACGCTGACCTTCAACCCGGTCTCCGCGAACCACTGGCTCAAGCGCCGATTCTTCGACGCCCCGCCCGCGGACAACGTCTTCGTCCACCGGAGCACCTTCGGCGACAACCACTTCGCCGGCGCGGATTTCGCCCGCCGCATGGAGGAGCGCCGCCTGACCGACCCGGAGGGGTACGAAGTCTACGCGCTCGGGCAGTGGGGACGCGGCAGATCGGGATTGATCCTCACCCGCTGGCGTACGGACTGCCTCCCGCAGTCCCCCGCCGCCTACGACCGCTGCTGGCTCGCGCAGGATTTCGGCTTCCAGCACGCCAACTGCCTCCTCATGGTCGGCATGAAGGACGGCACGCTGTGCGTCCTGCGCGAATCCTACCACCGGCAGAAGGACACGGAAGAGCTGATCGCTCTCGCCGAGGCGGCGAACTTCCCCCGCGATCTGCCCATGTACTGCGACAGCGCGGAGCCGGACCGCATCCGGACGTGGCGGCGGCACGGATTCCGCGCGGTCCCGGTCGTCAAGGGTCCGGGCAGCGTCCGGGCGCAGATCGAGCTCCTGCGGTCGACGGAGATCGTCGTGGACGCCTCGTGCACGAACACGATCGACGAGCTTTCCGCATGGTGCTGGCTCCGCGACGCGAACGGCGCCGAGACCGACGATCCCGTCCTCGTCCACGACGATGCCATGGCAGCGCTCCGCTACGCCGCCACGCCTCTCCTCCGTCCCCGCCCGCCCCTCTCCAAGCGTTCCCTCGGCCTCTGACCCCTCCCCCATTCGCCGCACGC
>JAFYBI010000012.1 GCA_017540285.1 Clostridia bacterium
CGGGCACCGCCCGGCGCGCGCTTTTCCGCCAATTCCTTATGAGGAATTCCGAATTCCCTTGCATTCCCCCGCCGTTTGTGCTATAATTTACACTGAATCATTATCTTTGCGAAAAGGACCCTTGATTTCCCTATGAAACAGAAAAAAACGAAAGACCCGCGGATCGGCATCGTGGGCGGCCAGGCCGTTCTCGAAGGCGTGATGATGAAATCCGGCGACCGCTGCTCCCTCGCCGTGCGGACCCCGGACGGAGGCATCTCCCTCGACAACTCCGCCCACCCTTCCCTGCGCGCAAAGCATAAAGCGGCCAACCTCCCCCTCGTCCGCGGTGTGATCGCGTTCGTCGAGCAGCTTCGCCTGTCGATGGATATGCTCACCAAATCCGCCGACATGCAGGGCATGGACCTCGACGAGCCGGAGACCAAGTTCGAGAAATGGCTGGCCGACCGGTTCGGCGATAAGCTGATGTCCGTCGTCGCGGGCATCGGCACGGTGCTCGGACTGGTGCTCGGCGTCGGGCTCTTCCTCATGCTCCCGACCTTCGCCGCAAAGGGGATCGATTCGCTGAGCGGCGGCGTGATCGGCCGGTACCGCGTCCTGCGCTCCCTCGTGGAAGGGCTGGTGCGCATCGCGATCTTCATTTTGTACGTCTGGGGCGTGTCGCTCATGCCGGATATCCGCCGGACCTACGAATACCACGGCGCGGAGCATAAGTCCGTCGCGTGCTTCGAGCGGGGGCTGGACCTCACGCCGGAGAACGCACGGGGCTGCACCCGCTTCCATCCGCGCTGCGGGACGAGCTTCATCTTCGTGATGCTCCTGCTCTCGATCATTGTGAACTCCTTCCTCACCTGGGACAACGTGTGGGTGCGGTTCGGCTCAAAGCTTCTGATGATCCCCCTCATCGTCGGGGTGGGCTTCGAATTCATCCGCTACGCGGGCGGGCATACGAACCTCTTCACCCGGATCGTGTCCGCGCCCGGACTCTGGATGCAGCGGATCACCACGCGCGAGCCGGACGACAGCCAGCTCGAGGTGGCCCTCGCGGCGCTGAAAAACGCCATCCCCGTCGAATTCGGCGGCGTCGTGCAGGCGTCCGGCAGGATGCGGGCGGACGGAACGACGGGCGTGCCGGAAGAGAACGAAACCCCCGACGACCGGCCGGAAGAACCGGAAGAACCGGAAGAGCCCGACGGACAGGAAGCGCCGATGGAACCGGAAGCGGAAGCTCCGGCGGACGGAGAATGAGTCCGGAGCCATGACCGTTGACCAAATCGCCGCGCGGCTGATTGACGCCGGGATCGCCCCGGACGACGCGCGGCACGAAGCCCTGCTCCTCGCGGAGCGCTTTGCCGGGATCTCCCCCGCGCGGCTGCTGGCGGACCGCGGACGGGAGATGGATTCCCCCGCCCTTGCTGTGGCCGTCGAGCGAAGATGCGCCCGCGAGCCGCTGCAGTATCTCCTCGGAGAATGGGAATTCTGCGGGCTGACCCTCAAGGTCGACCGGCGGTGCCTGATCCCGCGGCCGGACACCGAAGTCGTCGCCGAGCGCGCGGCGCAGCTGCTGCCTCCCGGCGGACGCTTTCTCGACCTCTGCACCGGATCGGGCTGCATCGCGGCGGCGGTCTGCGCGCTGACAGCGGAAAAGCACACGACCGGGGCGGCGCTCGAGCTCGTCCCGGAGACTGCCCGGCTCGCGCGGGAGAACCTCGCGTCCCTCGGACTGGCCGACCGGTGCTCCGTCGTGACGGCGGACCTCAGGGACGATCCGTTCGGCGAGGAGGACACGTTCGACGTCATCGTCTCCAATCCCCCGTACGTGACGGCGGCGGAGATGGACGACCTCGCCCCGGAGCTCGCATGGGAGCCGCGGGAGGCCCTCACGGACGGGGGAGACGGGCTGTCGCTGATCGCCGCGATCCTGCGCCTTTACCGAAAGCACCTCGCCCCGGGCGGCGTCCTCCTCCTCGAGCACGGCTGGCGGCAGGCCGACGCGGTCCGCCGGATGGCCGAAGCGGAGGGATACGCCTATGCCGCCCTGCGCGATTACGGCGGAAACGTCCGCGCGGCGGAATTGCGGATCCGGGCGGAGTGAATCCGCCGACACGAAATACAGAATTTGTTTTCACAAAGGACCGAACCCATCATGCCCATCATTCACATTTACGATACCACCCTGCGCGACGGGGAACAGACGCCGGGCGTACACTTCGGGCCGCGGCAGAAGCTCGACATCGCGCGCCGCCTCTCGAAGACCGGCGTTGACATCATCGAAGCGGGCTTCCCCGCGTCCTCCCCCGGCGACATGGAGGCCGTGAAGACCGTCGCCGAGGCCTCCGGACGGGGAGAGCTGGGCAGCACCGTCGTCTCCGCCCTCGCGCGGATGCTCAAAGAGGACATCGACGCGGCAGCGGAAGCGCTCGCGGACGCGCGGGTCCGGCGGCTGCACATCTTCATCGCGACGAGCGACATCCACCTCCGGAATAAACTGCGGATCTCCCGGGACGAGTGCCTCGCGCGCATCCGGACGTGCACCGCGTACGGCAAGTCTCTCGGCGCATTCGACGAGATCGAGTTCTCCGCCGAGGACGCGACGCGGTCCGATTTCGACTTCCTCTGTGAGGCGGTGCAGGCCGCCGTCGGGGAAGGCGCCGGGATCGTCAACGTGCCGGACACCGTCGGGTACACCACGCCCGCGGAGTTTCAGGAGATCCTCATCCGCCTGCGCGGGCGCGTCCCCGGGGACTGGCGGCTGAGCGTGCACTGCCACAACGACCTCGGCATGGCGACGGCCAATTCCCTCGCGGCGGCGGAGTGCGGGGCGGAGCAGATCGAATGCACCGTCAACGGCCTCGGCGAGCGGGCGGGCAACGCGGCGATGGAAGAGATCGTCATGGCGCTCAAGGTCCGGCGCGACGCGATCCGGTGCGGGGGCGAGGAGCTCACGTGCGGCATCGTGACGCAGGAGATCACCGAGACGAGCCGCCTTGTCGCTTCCCTCTCGGGCGTGCCGGTCCAGCCGAACAAGGCCGTCGTCGGGCAGAACGCCTTCGCGCACGCCGCGGGGATCCATCAGCACGGCGTCATGGCGGCGCGCGGGACCTACGAGATCATGAATCCCGAGGATCTCGGGCTGAACGCGAACACCATCGTCCTCGGCAAGCTGAGCGGGCGGCACGCGTTCGCCGACCGGGTCGCGCAGATGGGCTATTCCCTCGACGCGGCCGGGATCGACGCGGCCTTCGCACGGTTCAAGGAGGTCGCCGACCGGAAGGCGGTGCTCACGGACGACGACGTGCGCGCGATCGTGGGCGAATACCTCGACTCCCTCGAAGGAAAATACTACCTCGACACCTTCCAGATCCAGTCCGGGAACCACATCCGGGCGATGGCGCTGGTCTCGCTCTCGGCGAAGGACACGGCCGCTCCCGGAAAGGAGCCCGTCATCGTGACGGAAGCCGCTCCCGGAGAGGGCCCCATCGACGCGGCGTTCAACGCGGTCAACCGGATCGCGGGCGCGGACGGCGGGGCGGCGGGGGGTACGGCTGAAAGCCGGGTCGAGCTGATTTCCTACGGGATCACCGCGGTCACGGAGGGCACGGACGCTCTCGGCGAGGCGCGGGTCAAGATCGCCGACCGTGAGAACGGGACCGTCTTCACCGGCCGCGGCGTCTCGACCGACATCATCAAGGCGTCGATCAAGGCGTACCTCGGCGCGATCAACAAATGGGAGAAAATGAAGAATTAAGAATGATTCCTTCTGCATTCTGAATTCACAACAACACATCACCATCATGAAAATCGAAATCTATGATACCACCCTCCGCGACGGCGCGCAGGGCGTGGGCGTGGAGTTTTCCGAAGACGACCGGCTCCGCGTGATTCACGTCCTCGACCGGCTGGGCGTAGACTACATCGAGGCCGGCATGATCACCGATCCGGCGTCCGCGGCGTTCTTCGACCGGCTCGGGGCGGTTCAGCGGGAGCTTTCCTGCGCGAAGCTGACCGTCTTTGCCCCCACGGCGAAGGTCGGGTCGGCTGCCGCGGACGATCCTCTGCTGCGGCTCGCGGCAAAAGCGCCCACGCCGGCGGCGGCAGTCTTCGGCAAGGCGTGGCTCTGGCAGGTCACCGAGGTCCTCGGGGCGTCGGCGGAGGAAAACCTCCGGCTCATCCGGGACAGCGTCGCGTATCTCGCGTCCTCCGGGAAGGAGGTCCTCTTCGACGCGGAGCACTTCTTCGACGGCTGGGCCGACAATCCGGACTACGCCATGTCCGTGGTGGACGCGGCGTTCGGGGCGGGCGCGTCGCGGGTCGTGCTGTGCGACACCAACGGCGGGATGCTCCCGGACGTCGTGGGGCTCGTGACGGACGCCGTCTGCCGGAAGTACGGGCGGATCGGCATCCACTGCCACAACGACATGGGCATGGCCGCCGCGTGCTCCGTCGCCGCCGTTCTCGCGGGCGCGTGCCACGTGCAGGGCACCGTATCCGGGATCGGCGAGCGGTGCGGCAACGCCAACCTCAACACGCTCATCCCCGTGCTGCAGTGCAAGCTCGGCTTCGACTGCATCGGGGACCGGCTCACCGCCCTGACCGCCGCGGCCCGGGCCGTTTCCGACGCCGCCAACCTCTCCTTCGACGAGAGCGAGCCCTTTGTCGGCGGCTACGCGTTCACGCACAAGGCCGGGACGCACATCGACGGCGTCACGAAGCGTCCGCGCTCCTTCGAGCACATCGATCCGGCGGCGGTCGGCAACGAGCGGAACACCGTCGTGAGCGGGCTGAGCGGGCGGGCGGCCGTCATCGACAAGATGCGCGCGGCCTTCCCCGAGGAGCGGTTCTCGAAGGACGATCCCCGCGTTCTGTGCGCCGCCGCGATGATCCGCGAGCGCGAGGCCGAGGGCTTCGACTACGAGGATGCCTCCGCGTCGCTGATGCTGGTCCTCGACGAGGCGCTCGGGGTGCGGCAGTCCTTCTTCCGCCTCGAATCGCTGAAGGTGATCGTGGACGAATCGCTGGCGGGCGAGCGGGCGGGCGTGTCGGCGGATGCTTTCTCCGCGTCGGCGGTGATCAAGATCGCCGTCGGCGAGCGGGAATACCTCACGGCGGGCGAGGGGAACGGTCCGGTCAACGCGATCGACGAGGCCCTGCGCCGGGCGCTCTTGCGGTTTTACCCGGAGATCGCCGACATGCACCTCACGGACTACCGCGTCCGCGTACTCGATTCGCGCGCGACGGCGTCGGCGGTCCGCGTGGCGATCGAATCGACGGACGGCCGGTCGGTTTGGCGCACGGTCGGGGTCTCCTCCGACGTCATCAACGCCAGCTGGCAGGCGCTCAGGGACTCGGTCGAATACATGCTTAAAATGAGAAAACTGAGGAACGGGGAATAGAGAGAGTTTACAACTAAGAGTTTACAGTTTACAGTTGAGGAAGGAAACCCTTCGGGTTTCCGAAATCAAACGCTCGTACGGCTGCACGGGACGCACCGCTGCCTATCTGTTTGATCTTTTGAAACCGCGCAGCGGTTTCTTCCTCAACTGTAAACTCTTAACTGTAAACTGTCCCCTCATTCCTTCTTCCAACTTACAACGAAAGGCAATACACGCACATGAATACCATTCTCCTCCTCTTCGGCGGGAAGTCCTCGGAATACGAGGTTTCCCTTTCCTCCGCGACCGGCGCGTATCAGAACATCGACCGCCGGAAATACCGCGTCCTCCTCTGCGGGATCACCAGGGACGAGGGCCGCTTCTGGCTCTACGAGGACGATCCCGCGAAGATCGCGGACGGCACGTGGACCGACGGGCGGAAATACCCGCTCTCCGTCGATCTCTCCGACGGGACCCTCTCGGTCGACCGGGACGGCGTGACCGAACACATCCGTCCGGACGCCGTGCTCCCGATGATCCACGGGAAGTTCTGCGAGGACGGCACCCTGCAGGGCCTCTTTGCCGTGGCGGGGATCCCGGTCGTCGGGTGCGGCTGCCAGGCGTCCGCCGTATGCATGGACAAGGCGGTGACGAAGGCGATCGTCACGGCGGAGACCGGCGTGAGGACCGCGCGCGGCATCGTGGCGAAATGCGCGGGCGCGCCGGACGCGGCACTGATCGAGGCGACACGCCGCGAAGCCGAGGAGGCGTTCGGGTATCCGATGTTCGTCAAGCCCGCGCGGGCCGGCTCGTCCGTCGGGGTGAACAAGGTGAAGAAGCCGGAGGACTTTGCGCGGGCGCTGACGCTGGCGTTTGCGGAGGACACGAAGGTCCTCGTCGAGGAGGCGATCAACGGTCGGGAGATCGAGGTCGCGGTCCTCGAGGAGGGCGGGGTCTGCACCGTCGCGCATCCGGCGGAAATCGACTGCGGCTCGTCGGAGTTCTACGATTACGAGACGAAATACATCAGCGACGCGTCGTCGTTCTATATTCCCGCGCGGCTCACCGAAGCGGAGCAGGACGAGGTGCGGGGCTATGCTGAGGCGATTTTCCGCGCGCTCGACTGCGGGGGGCTGGCCCGCGTGGACTTCTTCTATACGCGGGGAGAAGGGGAATTCGTATTCAACGAGATCAACACGCTGCCGGGCTTCACGCCGATATCGATGTATCCGAAGATGATGATCAACGACGGGATCGTGTACGGGGCGCTGCTCGACCGGCTGATCGAGAGCGCGGTGGGGAAAGCGCGCGCGTAGTAAGTGCGCGCCGAGAAAGGACGCGGTCCTTTCATCCTTCTTGCGCGCTGAGGCACGAACGCGCGGGCTTGCGCAGTGAGCCCGCCTCCTGTCTCCGGGTACTGCCCGGCGCGCTGACGCTTGCGGGGGGAATGCAGCGTTGCATTTCATACAGGAGAGGAAAAGGTCAGAGAAAG
>JAFYBI010000163.1 GCA_017540285.1 Clostridia bacterium
AGAGAAAATAGAGACAGGTGGCGAGATGGGATTTGATCTCCTCGTCTCCCGGGAAACGGACGAGCGATGCCCGGGCAAAGCGGATGCGTACCTCCGTGGTCCCGACCTCGGAGAGGCGGTCCAGTTCCCGGTGGATCCGCGCGAGTTCCTCTTCCCGCTCGGACTTCCGGTAGCCGATCAGCTCGTCGATGCTGACGGAGAAGAAATCGGCGAGCGCGGGCAAGAGCTCCATGTCGGGGTATCCGTTCTCGCTCTCCCAGCGGCTGATGGCCTGCGGTGTCACGCCGATTCCCGCCGCCAGCGCTTCCTGCGTCACCTTCTGTTCGCGGCGCAGGCTTTTGATTTTTGCTCCGATTTTGATATTCATGAAGGTTTCTCCTTTTGTTTCCGTGAGATTGTAAGCTTACGCCTTGATGATACCATGCCGCCGGGGAGAAATCAAGAATCAATTGGTTGTTAAGGGAGTCAAGGAACCGTTGATGCCGGGAAAACAAAGAATCCCGCCGGGGGCTGTCTGCACAGATTTACCCCGACGGGTCTTTTGATGTTCGGTTTATTCTGCCGGGACGAGCTCGACGGTGACGATCTTCTTCGCCGGAACGGAGACGGTGGTTTTCCCGTTCCGCACGGCGAGCTTCTTCTGCCGCTCCTCGCCGAGGTTGACGAGGTACGCCGCGCCGAACCGTTCGCCGAGGGAGAGCTTCATCTTCGTATCGTAGGAATGCGGGTTGAAGACGCGGAAGATCACGGTGTCGCGCTCCTCCGCCAGCTTCATCGCGCTCGCGACAAATCCGGTGCCGCCGATGCCGATGAGCGCGCCTTCCGCGGGCTTCGTGCCGGCGTGGGTCTTCGCGCAGAACGCGGCGGGCGCTCCGGCGGCAAAGGCATACGCGCTGTTCTCCGCGCGCTCGCGGTCGATCCGGGACGCGGCAAACGGCAGGACGGCGTATTCGACGGTCAGCGTGCCTCTGCACTGCGCTTCCGGCGTCGGGAACACGCCCCAGTCATGGAGGCGGTCGACGCCGCGATGGAGCGTCAGGGACATGGTGTTCGCCCCGTCACGCAGGACTTCGTATTCACAGAGGCCGCGGGTCGCCATGAGGATGCCCTTTTGTGCGTCCGCGAGGCCGAAGAAGGTCGTCATCTTGCCGGGCTTGGTCGGATTCTTCCAGCCCTTCCATGGGGTGATGGGACGCTCGACGATGTCGAACTGCCCTTCCGCGAGGAGCATGTCGCCCTCGACCGCGTTTTTCGTGAGGACGACGAGGCGGTGGTTTTCCGCGGTGTTGTCGATCACGGTCTTCACGTCGAGCCGGTCCGCGCCGTCCCGGAGCGTGTAATCCGCCGTGACGGTGAGGACCGCTTCCCCGACGCGGCATCCGTCTCCCTCGCGCTCCCGTCCGTCGTGCGAACGGTCTTTGTCGGAGAGTCCGGCGGGGACAGTCATCGTGTGGGTGACGCGGAAGGTGATTGCGGCGGGCGTGGAGGCGACGCACGCGATCTTGGCGCGCACGCCCTCGGTCGAGACCCGGACGCCGTCCTTCGCCTCGATGTAGACGTATTCGTCGCCGATGTCGCCCGTGTCCTCGAAAATGCCGGTGACGAAGGACGCGCGGGTCTTGCGGTCGACGACGGTGACGGAGCCGTCGGGAGCGAAGGTGACCTTCAGGCGGCGGTTCATCATGCCGCGGCGGTAGAGGGTGAGATCGCTGCCGGCTTTGCTCTCCCCGTCGGTGCGGACGGCAAAGGTCTTGTAGCCGAGCGCGGGGATGTCCTTCGCCGCGAAGGTGAGCGTGAAGCGGCGGACGTTGAACGGCACGCGGAAGCGGTCCTTCGGGAGGATGTAGTCGAACACCACGCCGCCGTCCTTCACGTCGACCGGGATCGCGGTGTCCCCGTCCGTAACGGTGATCTGCCCGGCGGCGACGTCCGTGTCCTCGGGGAGGTCGAGGCAGACCGTAACGGGCTCGGAGGAGACGAAGGCATGGGGATTGAAAACGGTGACGGCGTATTCCGAGCCGACTGAGGCCGTGTCGACGACCGCCATGAAGGCCTCCGTTTCGCTCTTCTCCACCTCATCTCCGGCCGCGAGGACCTTTTCGAAGCGCGAAACCATCTCGCGGTGCACGGGATCGACGGAGCAGCCGCAGATCGAGTCGTGCGGATGGTTTTTGAGCAGCGTCTTCCAGAGATAGCGGAAATAATCGCGGCGCGGCTCGTCTCCCGCGTCGAGGAAGGAATAGACGGAGAGCGGTTCGATCCGCTGCTCCAGCATGTGTTCGCACGCGGCGTTGAGCTGTTTCAGATAGATGCGCGCGGAAGCCGTGTTGGCGAGCGTGTTCCAGCCGTCGCCGTACTCCCCGTCGAGCTCGCCGACGAAAATGCCGAAGCGGTCGCGGTACGGGCGGATCGCGTCGAAATAGTCCTTGAAATTCGAGTGGATGAGCTTGTCCGGGAAGGTCGGGGCGAGCTTTTCGATGATCTGCCCGATGTCTGTCTGCACGGGCTGATGGTCGCAGCCGTTCATGCAGAGAAGATCGGGCGCGACGGAGCACGCCTCCAGGGAGTCCCGGATCCGGGCGATCCGACTGGCGGCCTTTTCGGGATCCGCGGGGATCTCGTTCGCGTTGTTGTACCACTGGAGGAAGGTCGTGCCGAGGACTTCGGAGCCGTCGGGAGAGCGCCAGCGGACCTCGGTGACCCATTTGCCGTAGTTCTCTTCCCCGGTGTCGAGCCGGTCGCCCCTGCGCGGAGAGGTCCCTCTTCCGAACGCGACGGTGTCGATTCCGAAGCCCCTCAGGATCTGCGGCGCCTGCCCGATGTTGCCGAAGGCGTCCGGGAAATAGCCGGTGTCGGAGACCGGGCCGAATTCCGCCGCGACCTGCCGCCCGACGAGCATGTTGCGCACATTCGATTCCCCGTCCACGAGGTATTCGTCCTGCAGGATGTACCACGGGCCGATGACGATGCGGCCGTCGGCGATGTACTTCACGAGCTTCTCCCGCATTTCGGGGCGGATCTCGAGATAATCCTCGAGGACGATGGCCTGTCCGTCGAGATGGAAGGACTTGAAGGACGGGTCGGTGTCGAGGGTGGCGAGGAGCCGGTCGAAGAATTCCACGAGCTTATAGCGGTGCGCCTCGAAGGGCATGTACCACTCGCGGTCCCAGTGGCTGTGGGAAATGAAATGGAGGGTCTTCTTTTCGTTTTCCATGGTTTCCTCCGTTGGAGTTGTTTTTCTTGATTATAGCCGATTCCGGAGAGTTTGTCAAGTAACGGCGCCGGACGCGGCTCAGGATTAAAAAAACCGCCCTCGAAAAGGCGGTCTTTTGCCGTTATTCCGGTTCTCTCTCGAAGTAGTACTTCTGCTGATGCGTGCAGATGCTCTCGACCATCGCGATGGCGAGGTACATCGACAACAGCGACGACGGACCGTAGGAGAGGAACGGACAGGTGATGCCGACGACCGGGAGGATCGCGAGGCACATGCCGATGTTCTCCGCCGCCTGCACGAGGATCATCCCCGCGATGCCGATGCAAATGTACGAGGCATAGTTTTTCCGCGTCCCGCGCGCGATCCAGAAGATCCGCAGCACGAGGAGCACGGCGAGCGAGAGATAGAGAAAGGTACCGAGGAATCCGAACTTCTCCGCCAGGACCGCGAAGATGAAGTCGGACTGCGCGGCGAATTTCAGCGTGTAGTACTTCGTTCCGCCGTTGAAGCCCGCGCCCCGGAAGCCGCCCGCGATGATGCTCGACCGGCTCGCGATCGCCTGCCAGCCTCCGTCTGTGGGATCCAGATCGGGATTGAAGCCGTAGAGGATGCGCTTTCGCTGGACATTGTTCAGGCCACGATTCCAGAGGATCGGGAATCCGAGGACCGCCGCTGTGCCCACTCCTACGATGTACCAGTAGGAAATGCCCGCGCCGAACAGCATGATGGCGAGGATGCCGATATACACAAGCGCCATACCGGTATCACCCTGCCACACGATCATACCGACAAAGAGGCCGGCATGGATCGCGAGGCCAAGGACGGACAGCGGCGCGTTCAGCTTTTCCTTCACGTGGTCGAGGTGCATCGCGAAGGAGACGATCATGAGCAGCTTCACGAATTCCGTCGGCTGAACGGAGATCGTGGTGCCGGGGATGGTGATCCAGTTGTCGTTGCCGTACATCCCCTTGCCGTACTTCTTGACCACGAGGATCAGGATGATCGCCACCGGGATCAGCAGGTATTTGGTTTTCTGGAAAAGCGCGTCATAGTCGACGAACGCGAAGACGAGCACGATGAGAAGGCCCGCGACGGAGACGATGGTCTGCATCCGGACATACCACATGCCGACGCCCTCCGCGAATGCGTCGACTTCCGAGAGGAGCGTCACGATGCTCATGATATTCATCCCGATCACGCAGAGCAGCACGATCGGGTCGATCCGCCGGATCTTCTCCTTCAGCGGAATGGAAAACTCCTTCAACGGAAACACCTCTCCTCAGTGAACAACGAAAACGAATCGCGGACAGGGAGGACGGATCCGCCGGAGAGATTCCCGCGACGGATACGGCCCCGCCTGTTCGTTGTTCACCGTTCACTCTTCTCTGTTCGCTTAATAAGCGATCCCCCAGTATACCATCGCCTTCGCGGGCTTGCCGCAGCAGACGCACGTGTCGGAGATGTGCTTCTGCTCGAACGGGATGCAGCGGGAGCCAACGCCCGTGACTTCCTTGACGCGGTCCTCGCAGGCTTCGTCGCCGCACCACATCGCACGGACAAGGCCGTCGCCCTTTTCCGCGAGCGCTTCCCTGATCTCGTCGAGGGTCGTGCAGTCGTACGTCCGGCGTTCGCGGTTTTCGAGCGCCTTCTGATACATGCCGTCGCGGATCTCGGTCATCTTCCGGGCGAGGACTTCCTCGAGCTCGTCGAGCTTCACGACGGTCTTTTCCATGTTGTAGCGGGTGACGAGGACGCACTGGCCGGCTTCGATATCGCGCGGGCCGAGCTCGATGCGCACCGGGACGCCCTTCATCTCGTATTCCGCGAACTTCCAGCCGGGGCTGTTCTCGCTGTCGTCGAGCTTGACGCGGTATCCGGCGGCCTTGAC
>JAFYBI010000164.1 GCA_017540285.1 Clostridia bacterium
CTTCCGCCTCCGCTTCATGACGAGCCACCCGAAGGACGCCTCCGACCGGCTGATCGAGGTCATGGCCTCGGAGCCCAAGGCGGCGAAGCACTTCCATCTACCCGTGCAGTCCGGCTCCGACCGCATTCTCAAAGCGATGAACCGGAAATATACGGCGGAAAAATACCTCGAACGGATCGAAAAGATCCGCTCGACCGTTCCGGACGTGTCCCTGACCTCCGACATCATCGTGGGTTTTCCCGGCGAGACCGAGGATGATTTCGCCCGGACCCTCGCCATGATGGAAAAGGCCCGGTACGATATGGTCTTCTCCTTCATCTACTCGCCGAGGACGGGGACCCCCGCCGCGTCCATGCCGGACCAGATCCCGCGGGAGGTGTCCTCCGGGAGGATGGAGCGCCTGCTCGCTCTCGGCGCGAAGATCGCGGACGAAAGAAACGAACGCTTTGTCGGACGCACGCTCCGCATCCTCGCCGAGGACGTGAGCAAGAACGATCCGGACATGCTCACCGGACGCGGGGATCCCGTGCGGCCCATCCACTTCGCCGGGGACCGGTCCCTCATCGGGCAGTTCGCGCGCGTGAAGATCACGGCGGCGAAGACCTACTGTCTCGAAGGCGAGCTTGTATAATGAATCATTCAGAAAGGAACATCCCATGGCAGAACCTCTGACTCCCGAAATGAAAGAGCTTGTAGCGTCCCTCGGCGCGCTCGTGAAAGCCGATCCGCGCAACGAGGCCATCAAGCGGGCCATCGACGATTACGAGCGGTGCGAAGAACTGAACGCGATGATCGCGGAATACAACGCCCAGCAGAACCTTCTCGCGGACGCGTACGCCGGAGACAGCGATCCCGGCGAGGAATTCAAACAGGCGGTGCAGGACCGCATCGACGCGCTGTACGATTCGATCACCGCCCACCCGGTCTACGAGGCGTACATGGAGGCGAAAAACGCCTTCGACGCGCTGACGAACTGCATCATTTCCGAACTGCAGTTCGCGATCACCGGGCAGAAGCCCTGCAGCCGCGACTGCGCGTCCTGCGGAGGATGCAGATAAAGGGAAAGGCGATACGTTCGGGTCGCTTTCAAACGGAAAAATCATAAAGGCACGGCCTTTATTCCCCAATCACGCCGCCCGCCGGGCAGAGAGGTTTCCCCATGACGCCGATGATGCAGCAGTACTTTGACGTGAAGAACCAGTATCCGGATTTCATTTTGTTTTACCGGCTCGGGGACTTCTACGAAATGTTTTTCGAGGACGCGCAGCTCGTCTCCCAGGAGCTCGATCTGACGCTCACCGGGCGGGACTGCGGCGAGGACGAGCGCGCTCCCATGTGCGGCGTGCCGTACCATTCCGCCGAATCCTATATCGGCCGCCTCATCGGAAAGGGCTATAAGGTCGCGATCTGCGAGCAGATGGAGGACCCGAAGCTCGCGAAGGACCTCGTCAAGCGCGAAGTCATCCGCATCGTCACGCCCGGCACCCTCATCGAAACGGACCTGCTCAACGAAAAATCCAACAACTACCTCGCGACGGTCTATTACGACGGCGGCGCGGCGGGCGTCTGCTTCTGCGACATCTCCACCGCCTATATCGCCGCCACCTCCTTCCGGGAGAACGGCAGCTCGGCCCGGCTGGAGGAAAAGATCATTTCGGAGCTCTCCACCTACGCGCCGAAAGAGGTCCTCATGAACGTCCCGGCGAAG
>JAFYBI010000165.1 GCA_017540285.1 Clostridia bacterium
CTCAAAAGCACGGCCTTCCGGCGGTTTGCGGAGCGCATCAACACCCTGACGGGAAGCGACTACTACCGGACCCTCAACGAGGAACTGAAGGAGCTGACCTCCCGCGTGCGCGAGATCAAGTCCGTCACGATCGGCGTCAACTTC
This sequence comes from Clostridia bacterium, assembly GCA_017540285.1. Classification (GTDB taxonomy): domain Bacteria; phylum Bacillota; class Clostridia; order Oscillospirales; family CAG-272; genus UMGS1696. Next base: position 145 of record JAFYBI010000165.1, read on the forward strand.
GATTCCCAGCTGCGTGCGGACCGCGCCGGAGTGCTCTCCATCAACAACGAGTATTTCAAATCCGGCGAGCTGCTCGACAAAATGCTCCGACTCGACTTCAAAAACGACGACAAGACCTGCATCGCACCCCTCGTGCCCTTCCGCAAGGGGCAGTCGGACAACCAGCAGATGGCCCTGCAGAACGCGTTCAACGGCGCGATCGGGGACGTCTTCCGCTCCTCCATCAAGTCATGGAAGCGGGTCATCCAGCATTACGTGCTCGAAAACACGGACTTTCTCATCCGCATGATGCCGGAGATCGAATTCGTCACGAAGGCGACCGAGCTCCTCGTCAAGCTGAAGGCCAAGGGCTGCCCGCTCTGTCACCCCGAGATCCGTCCGATGTCCGAAAAGGCGTTCGACACGAAAGGGCTCTGCAATCCGATCGTCGCGGTCAAGCTCGACACCCCGGTCGTGCCGAACGATTTCGTCTTCGACGACGAGGGCATGATCTTCGTGCTCACGGGTCCGAACCGCGGCGGCAAATCGGTCATCACCTGCGCCGTCGGCATCGCGTTCGTCATGGCCCAGCTCGGACTTCCGGTCTGCGCGGATTCCTGCGTCATCAGCCCCTGTGACGAGATCTTCACCCACTTCCCCACCGGGAGCGAAGACACGATCGACAAGGGACGCCTCGGCGAGGAGTGCGCCCGGCTCGCGGCGATCTTCGAGGAGGTCACCGAGGACAGCCTCGTGCTCCTCGACGAATCCCTCTCCTCGACGGGCTCCTTCGAAGGCGCGTACATCGCGGCAGAGGTCCTCGAGGGCTTCTCGATGGTGAAGTGCCGCGGGATCTTCTCCACCCACCTGCACGATCTGGCGGCGTCGGTGGATTCCATCAACGAAACCTGTCTCCCGAAGGGCGGCGTGCGGATCGACAACCTCGTGGCGGCCATCGAAAAGGGCTCCCGCAGCTTCAAGATCCTGCGCGAGCGTCCGGACGGCAAATCCTACGCGCGCGATATCGCGGACAAGTACGGTCTCTCGATCGACAAGATTATGGAAAAAGTGAGGAAGCATTCATGAACGAACTCCTGAAACTGCTCGAAAACGACGCGCGGCTCTCCCCGGAAGCCCTCGCCCTCATGCTGGACAAGGAAACCGGCGATATCAAAAGGATGATCGACGAATACGAGCGCGAAGGCGTCATCGTCGGCTATCACACCATGATCGACTGGGACAAGACCGACCGCGAATACGTCACCGCGATGATCGAGCTCAAGACCAGCCCTCAGCGCGACCACGGCTACGATGCCATCGCGCAGAAGATCTACAACTACCCCGAGGTGGAGACGCTCTACCTCATGTCCGGCGGCTTCGACCTCGCGGTCTTCATCAAGGGCCGGACCATGCGCGAGGTGGCCTTCTTCGTGGCGGAAAAGCTCGCGACCCTCGAAGACGTGGTCTCCACCGCGACGCACTTTGTCCTCCGTAAATACAAGGACAACAACGTCATCTACGGGGCGGTCCCGGTCGACGAGAGGGGCAACGAATTCTGATGGATTACGAGAAGATACTGTCCTCCGCGGCGCAGCAGATCAAGCCCTCCGGCATCCGGAAGTTCTTCGATCTGCTCGGCGACATGAAGGACGTCATCGCCCTGACGGTGGGGCAGCCGGATTTCGTCACGCCGTGGCACATCCGCGTCTCCGCCATCGAATCGCTCGAAAAAGGCAAGACCTACTACACCTCGAACAGCGGGACGCTCGAGCTGCGCAGGGAGATCGCGGCCTACACCGCGCGCCGCTTCGGGATGACCTATGACCCGAACGACGAGATCATCGTCACGGTCGGCGGGAGCGAGGCCATCGATATCGCGATGCGCGCGATCGTCAATCCGGGGGACGAGGTGATCATCCCCCAGCCCTCGTTCGTCTGCTACGGCCCCATCGCTACCCTCGCGGGCGGGACGCCGGTCTTTCTCGAAACGAAGGAAAAGGACTGCTTCAAGCTCACGCCCGACGCGCTGAGAGCCGCCGTCACGCCGAAGACCAAGCTGCTCGTGCTTCCCTTCCCGAACAACCCGACCGGCGCGATCATGACGCGGGAGGATCTCGAGGGGATCGCGGACGTCCTCCGCGGGACGGACATCATGGTCCTCTCCGACGAGATCTACTGCGAGCTCACCTACGGGCGGGACCACGTCTCCCTGGCCTCCCTCGACGGCATGCGGGAACGCACGGTCGTCGTTGACGGCTTCTCGAAAACCTACGCGATGACCGGATGGCGCATGGGCTACACGCTCGCGCCGCGGGAGATCACGAGGCACATGCTCAAGATCCACCAGTACGCGATCATGTGCGCGCCGACGGCCTCCCAGTTCGCGGCGGTCGAAGCGCTCCGGAACGGGGACGAGGACGTCGCGATGATGCGCGCGGAGTACAACCGGCGCCGGCGTTATCTCGTCGGCGGTCTGCGCGGCATGGGGATCGACTGCTTCCAGCCGGAAGGCGCGTTCTACGTCTACCCGAACATCTCCCGCTTCGGGCTGTCCTCCGAGGAATTCTGCCAGAAGCTCCTCTACGAAGGCGGCGTCGCGATCGTCCCCGGCACGGCGTTCGGCGACTGCGGCGAAGGCTTCGCCCGGATCTCCTACGCCTACTCGGTGGAGCACATCGCGAAGGCGCTCGACCGGATCGAGAAATTCATCGCGACCCTTTGAAAGATGCCCCGGGCCGGCGATTTCGCCGGGAAACGAGGCAAAAATTCCCGTTTTTTGTACGGAAAAATGCTTTTCTCCTATTGCAATCCGGAAAAGAATGTGATATAATACTGCTGTTGACTTGGTAATACCCATGGATGGAGGTGTATCGAACATGGCAAAGTGCAGCATTTGCGGCAAGGGTGTGACCTTCGGGCACAACGACTCCCATTCCCACCGCAAAACCAACAGATCCTGGAAGCCGAACATCAGAAAGGTCAAGGCTGTCGTTGACGGCAAGCACACGACTGTCGCCGTCTGCTCCCGCTGCCTGCGTTCCGGCAAGGTCGAGCGTGCGTAATTTCATTTGCGCCTGACAAAAACTCTCCCTGACTGCTCACGGAGAGTTTTATCATTTTCATTTCGTTTTACAGCGGAGGGAAGGATGTCCCGCAGGAACAATCTGCTCGCCGTGATCTCCCGGGAGGCGACGGCCGGGGAACGCGCGCGGCTCGAACGCGAATATGAGACCGTCTCCCTGCCGCCCGATCCCGCTCTTCCCCCGTCCGCGGCGCACCGTCCGGACATGCTGTTCACCGCGCTCGGGGACGCCCTGATCTTCTCCCGCGCGTACCGTGACCGGTTCCCGGATCCGGTCGAATCCCTCGCCGAACGCACGGGGATGCGCCTGATCCTCTCGGACGCTCCGCGCGATGTGCGTCTGGGGGATGCCGTTCTCTGGCGGGGCCGCCTCGTCGAATCCCGCACGCCGCTTCTCTTCCCCGAGCTGGCGGACGCGGCGCGTGAGGCGGGGATCGGATCCGTCCGCGTGCGGGCAAAGCATATCTCCCGGTCGTGTCTCGTCTGTGGGGACGCGCTCCTCACGTCGGGGTACGGGATCTGCGCCGCGCTCTCGCCGCTGGCAAAAGACGTCTGGTTCTGCCCGGACGAAGGGATCCGCGGCGGCATCGGAGGCGCATCGGGCGCGGCGGACGGCGTCGTCTTCTTCTTCGGAGATCCGTCGTCCATGGAATACGCCGAAACCCTCTCGCGCTTCCTCGATCACGCAGGACTCGACTTCGTCCTTCTCGACGAAAGCCATCCGTTGACCGACCGGGGCGGCATCCGGTTTCTGAATCTGAAAACATGAGGTCCGCTATGTACGAATTCATTCCCGCCATCATGCGTGAAGCGGCGAAGCTGATGCTCTCCGCCCACGACGTCGAAGGAGCCGTGACCGTCAAGCCCGGTGACGCCAACTTTGTGACCGCGTACGACGTGGCGGTGGAGGACTACCTCTTCCGCGCGCTCGGAGAACGTCTCCCCGAAGCCGTCATTATCGGCGAGGAGGCGGAGGAGAACCACACCGAACTGCTCCGCACGCGCCTCGCTCTCCTGATCGACCCCATCGACGGGACCACCAATTTCATCCACAACTACCGGTACAGTTCGATCTCCGTCGGCGTCTGCGACCGCGGGACGATGGTCTGGGGCGGGGTGCTCAATCCGTATTCCGGCCTGCTCTACCACGCCGCGCGCGGACAGGGCGCCTTTGCAGAGTCCCCCGACGGACGAAACACGCCGATCCGGGTCTCCGCAAGGCCGCTGTCCTCCGCCCTCGTCGGGTTCGGGACGTCGCCGTATTACCGCGAGGAGCTCGGCGAACGCACCTTCCGGGCGGCCTATTCTCTCTTCCGCGCCGCGCGGGACGTAAGACGCTCCGGCTCCGCCGCGCTCGATCTCGCGATGATCGCCGCCGGTTCGCTCGACGTCTTTCTCGAATACCGTCTGTCCCCGTGGGATATCGCGGCGGGCTCGCTTCTCGTGACCGAAGCGGGCGGCGTCATCACCCAGACGGACGGCTCCCCCCTCACCTTCGAGCATCCCTGCTCCGTCCTCGCCGCCAATCCCGCCTGCCACGCCGCGGCGATGGGGATGGTGTGATTCGAATCACGCAAAAAACCACCGGATCGAACCGGTGGCTTTTGTGTTTGAGAGGATCACTTTCACTTCTGGAGAGAATCGCGGATCTCGCGGAGGAGGAGGATCTCTTCGCTGGGTTCGGCGGGTTCTTCTTCCTTCGCCTCTTCCTCGGCAGCTGCTTCTTCTTCCTTCTGCATCTTGTCCTTCAGGCGGTTGATGCCGCGGACCACGGTGAAGATGCACAGCGCGACGATGATGAAGTTGATGATGGTCTGGATGAGCGCGCCGTAGCGGATCGCGACTTCGGCGGTCTCCTCGGTGGCTTCGGTCAGAACGACCTTCGCTTCGGAGAGGTCCACGCCTCCGAACAGCTTGCCGATCAGCGGGTTGATGATGTCGCCGACGAGAGAGTTCACGATGGCCGTGAACGCGCCGCCGACCACAACGCCGACCGCCATGTCCATGACGTTGCCGCGGGCGATGAACGTTTTGAATTCAGACCAGAACGACTTTTTTTCTGCCATAACAGCCTCCATGAATGATGATAAATTATTCGCCGGAGTTCCCGCCGTCCGCGGGGAGCACGACCTTCGAGACGTCGATCTTTCCGTGGATCCGCTCGTAATACTGGATGTTCGTGCGGATCAGATGCAGAAGGTGGTTGTTTTCGTCCCGTCCTTCCGCGGTGGCGACGGCGAGCATCTTTTTGTACAGTTCCTCGTCGATGCGCACGGAAAAGGTGATTCTGTTCTTCTGAGCCATGGTTTTCCTCCGGTTTTTTTCAGATTCATTATAACACAGTTTCGGATCCTTGTCAATGACCGGGATGCAAGATCGGCGCATCGGGGGGCAAAAAAGTGAATATTTTACCACCCGAATTCCGCGTAGTGCTTGTCGACGAAGCCGTGGTTGTATTCCGGGCCGCCCGGGTAGTTCGCGCTCTTGAAGACGCTCGGCGGGAAGCCGTCCTTGATCATCTTCTCGACGCACACGGAGGTCACGCTCCACATGAGGAAGTCGGACGCCAGTCCGGAAGCGGCGGCGAAGCGGGGTTCGAGGCCCTCGACTTCGAGCATCGCCTCGGCTGCGGGCGCGCAGTTGTCGAGGGTGTAGGTGGCAAATTCATAGAGCTTTTTGCCGGAGGGATGGACGGGATCGACCGCCTGCGCGTAGCTCATGGAGGTCAGCGCGACGACGATCACGCCCTTTTCCACGGCGTCCCACGCGAGGTTGACGACCGGCAGCGTCCGCCCGGACACGGAGGAGACGAAGAGGACGTCGCCGGGCTTCAGCTCGGTCTTCCCTTCCTCGTAGTGCTGATAGAACGCGGGACCGCCGCCCCGGTTCAGAAGATCATGCTCGATCATGTGGCAGATGGAGTTGAGGTACACCCGGCCGCCGTGCTCGATCGCGTCCGCCATCCGCTCGCCGATCGCGATCACGGCTTCCCGCTGGGTCGAGCGCGCCTTGTAGAGAAGGTCGAACGCCGCTTGCTGATAAGTGTCGAGTAACATGATGAAAATCCTTTCTCCGTTTTCGGAATCCGGAAGGTTTTGATTTTGGATTACAGATAGAAGATGTTGTCTCGGTGCTCGTTCATCACCCGGCGGTTGTGTTCGTCGCCGCCGTCGATGTTCCCGCTCATGAAGACGGGAGGCGTCATACCGGATTCCATGAGGAGCTCCGCGACCCGCGCGACCACCGCGTTCAGAATCGCCGCGCCGACGACGGTGGACGTGGACGCGACCTTCTGCGGAAAGCCTTCGATCTCCACCGACGCGTCGCCGAGATCGCCGTGGTTGTCGATGAGAATCGAGGCGAAGTCATGCAACTTCTTTCCCGACGGATGCCGGGACGTGACCGTCGTCGCCGTGTTGAGGTTCGTGACGACGATGACCGTCATCCCCGCCTCCCGCGCCGCCTCGGCCATGTCGACCGTCACGGCGTTGCGCCCGGATACCGAGTGGATGATGATGACGTCCCCGGGCTTCGTTTTGAGGTTGCCGAAGATGATCTTCCCGTAGCCGGGCATGCGCTCCATTTCGCTCGTCATGGTGGGCGGCGAGAGTTCGAGCATCATGCCGGGCGCGCGGACGGGATTGACGGTCACGAGGCCGCCCGTCCGGTAGAAGAGCTCAAGGGTGATGAGCCCGGCGTGGTTGCAGCCGAACGCGAAGACGGAATTCCCGCTCCGGTTCGCGCCGGCGATCGCTTGCGCCGCCTCTTCGATCGCGTCCGCTTCGTCGCGGAAGACCTCGGCCAGGATGTCATTCACCCGGCAAAAATAGCGCTGTGACGCTTTCATTCGCATTCCTCCTTCAGATCCGCGGGTTTCCGTACCCGAAGTCCGGCAAACTTCTCCCGCAGAAGATCGATCTTGTGTTCCGCTGTCTCCGGATCCTCCGCGAGCAGGCGGCTGATGACGGATCCGACGATGGGCTCGAAGTCCGGGAACCGGATCACGGCCTCCGGATGGACGGCGCGGACGCTGTCCCGGAAGGTCTCGAACATGCGGGCCGAGCCCTTCCACGCGCCGCCCGAGGCAATGATCGGACCGATCCACCTCCCGCCGCCGTTTCGGATCACGGCAAGCACCTGACGCGCCATCTCCACCCCGGCATCCGCGTAGACGGAGAGCGCCGCTTCATCGCCCATCGCCGCCGCCTTCTCCGTCAGATAGGTCACGGAAGCAATGAGGGAGCGGGCGTCCGGATTGCCGCTGACCTTGCCGATCATGTCGTAGAGGACCCCGAGATCCCACGCCTCCCGGATCAGCTCCGGCAGGACGGATTTCGGACCGCGCCCGTCCTCGGCGTAGATCGCCGCCTTCAAGGTGCGGAGCCCGATGTCATAGCCGCCGCCCTCGTCGCCGAGCGTCATGCCCCAGCCGCCGACGGTCTGGGTCCCGCCCGGCTGGATGAGGAAGGCGTCCGATCCCGTTCCGGCCTGCGCGACGATGCCCCAGCGGACCCCGGCCGACGCCAGCGCGACATGCCCCTCGCCCCAGTGGCGCACGGTCTTCACCGGACACTTCCGCCGGATCGCGTTCACGAGGTAATCCGCCGGCCCGACGATCGAGGCGTCGAAGGCTTCGATCTCCCCGATCCCCGGGGGGATCAGCTCGTCCGCCAGCGCGCGCACCTCCGCCTCGGCGACCTCCTGCGGCCGGAAGAGGAGGTTGGTGCCGCCCGATTTTGCCTGCGAGAGGATGTTGAATTCCTCGTCGTAGAGGATCGTGAGGAGCTTGGTGCCCCCGCCGTCCGCCGCGAGATAGACTTTTCCCGCCATCTGACACCTCCTGTCCCTTTTTTCGTGATTATACCAGAATCCGGCGCGGTTGTCAAGCCGTTTTTGGATGACTTATATAAAATCCTGTGGGGTCCCGGACGGGGGTGTCCGCGGTTTCGGCATTTCCGACAGTTTCGGCGGGATCGGCAGAATAATAATCCACGGTTAAAAAATCGTCGGCGGTTGAATGCGGGCGGTTTTTATGTTATAATGGGTAAAAATGCACACGAACAGGAAAGGAACCGCGACGCTTGAAACACGTAATCCGCTACGTCCGCCCCTTTTTCGGGAAGATGATGCTCGGCTTCACCTTCAAGTTCGGCGGGACGATCATGGACCTTTTCCTCCCGATGCTCCTCTCCGCGATCATCGACGACATCGTCCCGACCGGAAACCGGAGGAACATCTACCTCGCCGGACTCCTCATGCTCGTCTGCTCCGTTCTCGCCATCGCCGGAAACATCACCGCCAACCGCATGGCTGCCCGGGTCGCGCGGGACACCACCGAAAAGATCCGCAACGATCTCTTCGCCCGGATCTCGTACCTTTCGGCCCGCCAGCTCGACGCCTTCACCGTCCCCTCCCTCGAATCCCGGCTGACCTCCGACACCTACAACATCCATCAGATGGTCGGCATGGTCCAGCGCCTCGGGGTCCGCGCGCCCTGCCTCCTCATCGGCGGGGTCGTCATCACCTTCCTGATGGAGCCCGTCCTCACCCTCGTTCTCATCGCCGTCATGCCCTTCATCGCCGTCTCCGTCTACCTCGTCACGAAGCGCGGCATCCCGCTCTTCAACGATCAGCAGGTCGCGACGGACGGCATGACCCGCGTCGTCCGCGAAAACGCGCAGGGCATCCGCATCATCAAGGCGCTCGGCAAGGAAAGCGCGGAACGGGACCGCTTCGACGACGCCAACCGCACCCTCAACCGGGCGGAAAAGCGCGCCGCGCTCAACATGGCCCTCTCCAGTCCCCTGATGAACCTCTTCCTCAACTTCGGACTTGTCGCCGTCATCTTCGTCGGCGCGCACCGGGTCAACGCCGGCCTGTCCGAGACCGGAAAGATCATCGCCTTCACCTCGTACTTCACGATCATTCTCAACGCGGTCATGAGCGTCACCCGCATCTTCATCATGTCCTCCCGCGGGATCGCCTCCGCCAACCGCATCGGCGAGGTCCTCGACACCCCGATGGACATGGAGCCGGATGCCGCCTATGACGCGCCTGCCGCCTCCGGTTCCCCGAAGATCGAATTCGATCACGTCACATTTTCCTACAACGGCGTCAAGCCCGACGTCGAGGACATCTCGTTCACGCTCATGCCCGGGCAGACCCTCGGGATCATCGGTCCCACCGGCGCGGGCAAGACCACGATCATCGCCCTCCTGATGCGGCAGTACGACGTCGACGCCGGCGCGATCCGCATCGACGGGCGGGACGTGCGCTCGATGCCGCGGGACGAGATTTCGAAGAAATTCGGCGCGGCGTTCCAGAACGACTTTCTCTTCGCCGACACGATCCGCACGAACATCGACTTCGGCCGCGGGCTCAGCGACGAAGAACTGCTCCGGGCCGCGGAATACGCACAGGCGTCCCCCGTGCTCGAGGAAAACGGCGGCCTCGACTTCGAGCTCGCGATCAAAGGCGCGAACCTCTCCGGCGGCCAGAAGCAGCGCGTGATCCTCAGCCGCGCGCTCGCCGGGGATCCCGAGATCCTCGTTCTCGACGACAGCTCCTCCGCGCTCGACTACGCGACCGACGCCCGCCTCCGCCTCGCCCTCCGCGAGCATTTCAGCGGGAAGACCACCAACGTCATCGTCGCGCAGCGGATCTCCTCGATCCTTCACAGCGACCTCATCCTCGTGATGGAGGACGGGCATGTCACCGGACGCGGGACGCACGCCGAACTGCTCCGGACCTGCCCGCTGTACCGCGAGATCAGCGATTCGCAGATGGGGGGTGCGCTTCTTGAATAGAGGACCGAAAGTGGCCCGGCCCGAGGACGTCGTC
>JAFYBI010000166.1 GCA_017540285.1 Clostridia bacterium
CTGTTCTCCGGCACCGTTGACGAGAACATCCGCTGGGGCAAAAAGGACGCCTCCGAGGAGGAGATCACCGCCGCCGCCAAGATCGCCCAGGCAGACGAATTCGTCTCGAAGATGTCCGACGGCTACGCATCCGCGGTGGCGGAACGGGGCGCATCCCTCTCCGGCGGCCAGAAACAGCGCATCGCCATTTCCCGCGCTGTCCTCCGGCATCCCGAGATCATCATCTTCGACGACTCCACCTCCGCCCTTGACCTCGGCACTGAAGCGAAGCTCAGACAGGCGCTCAACACCGAGTTCGCCGACACCACCGTCATCATGATCGCCCAGCGCATCGCCTCCGTCATGCACGCGGACCGTATCGCCGTGATCGAAGACGGCCGCATCACCGCATTCGACAGCCACGACGCGCTCATGAAATCCAGCGCGGCCTACCGCGACATTTACAGTTCCCAGATGAAATCAAGCGAAGGAGGGGCAGAGGCATGAAGGACCAGAACAAAAAGAAAGATCTGAAAAACGAGAACGCCCCTCTTCAGAAGGATCCCGCTCCGAAGAAGAAAAAAGGCGCGGAACCCGAGGAGAACGAACCGTCCGCCGACGAACTGCGGCAGATGATGAAGAAGAACAATTCCGAAGTCCGCGGCCCCGGAGCCGGACGCATGATCCGCGAGAAGCCGAAGAACTTCGGTCAGACCGTTTTGAAGCTGATCCGCTACATCGGACGGAGCCGGTATCTCGTGCTCCTCATTATGCTCACGACGGTCCTCACCTCCGTCCTGAACTCCCTCGGGCCGAGACTCCAGGGCAAGGCCATCAACGCCATGACGCTGACGGACGGGCACCTCGACGTGGATTTTGACGCTCTTGTGCGGACCCTCGTGCTCATGGGCGTCGTCTATCTCGCCAGCACCCTGATGCAGCTCTTCCAGGGCTTCGCCTCCACGAAGATCTCCCAGACCACGGTCTACGCGCTGCGCCAGGACCTCTTCCGCAAGATCTCCTATCTCCCGATCTCCTATACGGACAACCATCCCTCCGGCGATATCATGTCCCGCATGACGAACGACGTGGACAATATCTCGAATTCCATTTCCTCCTCCCTCACCTCCCTGATCTCCGCGGTGCTGACGCTGGCTCTGGCCCTCATCATGCTCCTCTCCTACCACTGGAGCGTGGTGCTCGTCACCCTTGTCACCATCCCCGTGACGATCTACGCCTCCCTCAAGCTCTCCGCCTTCATGCGGAAGTACTTCGTCAAGAGACAGGTCCTGCTCGGGCAGATGAACACGCAGGTCGAGGAAATGGTCACGGGCTATAAAACCGTCATGGCCTACGGCAAGGAAGAGGACGCCTGCCGCGAGTTCTCCGCCATCAGCGAGGAATTCCGCAAGTGCTCCATCCAGGCCAACCTCTGGGGCGGCGTCATGGGTCCGGTGAACAACATCATCAACAACGTCAACTACCTCCTCGTCGCCGCCTTCTCCGCCTATCTCACGATGCGCGGGATCCTGCTCCCCGGCGACATTCAGGCGGTGCTTCAGTATTCCCGCCAGCTTAACTTCCCGATAAACCAGATCGCCAACCAGTACGCGACCCTTTTGACCGCCGTGGCCTGCGCGGAGCGTGTCTTCGCCATCCTCGAGACCCCGGACGAGGTGAACGAGGGCAAGTCCGAAATCACGGTCGAAGAGATCCGCGGGGAAGTGGAATTCAGCCACATCAATTTCTCCTACGTCCCCGGCAAGCAGGTCCTGCACGATTTCAGCCTGACCGTCCGTCCGGGCCAGAAGATCGCTCTCGTCGGCGCGACGGGTTCCGGCAAGACCACGGTCGTGAATCTGCTCACCAGGTTCTACGACGCGGACTCCGGCGAGATCAGGATCGACGGGGTGAACATCCGGGATATCCCTAAGAAGACCCTCCGGCAGGCCATCGCAATCGTCCTGCAGGACACCGTGCTCTTCCATGACACCATAGGAAACAACATCCGTTACGGGCGTCTCGGTGCGACGGACGAGGAGATCGAAAGGGCGGCGGATATGTCCGAGTCCGACGAATTCGTCAACCGTCTGCCCGAGCGGTACGACACCGTGCTCGCGGAGGGCGGCTCGAACCTCTCCCAGGGGCAGCGTCAGCTTCTCTCCATCGCCCGGGCGGTGCTCGCCGATCCGAAGATCCTGATCCTCGACGAGGCGACGTCGTCGGTCGATACGCGGACCGAGATGCACATCCAGCAGGCCATGGTCGCGCTGATGAAGAACCGCACGAGCCTGATCATCGCGCACCGCCTGTCCACCATCCGTGACGCCGACATCATCATCGTCATGCAGGACGGCGCGGTCATGGAGTCCGGCAATCACGAGGAACTGCTCGCGAAGCAGGGCGTCTACTACAACCTCTATCAGAACCAGTTCGCCGGATTCGAGACCTGAGTGCGAGAAAAGGGACTGCTGCATTTCCTCCTGAAACGGAGGTGTGCGGCGGTCCCTTTGTTGTTCTGGATTCAGGTGCGCGTCGGCGCTGAGGAGCATGGCTTCGCACAGCAGTTTATGTGTCATTGCGAGGAGCAGGTCCCGAGACCTGCGACGTGGCAATCCGTTCCCCTGCGCGAAGGAAGAAGCCATAGAGAATGGCCGTTCGTTCATGAAGGAGTACGGATTCCCACGTCAGGGCCCCCGGGCCCTTCCTCGGAATGACACGTCACATGCATTTCCCATCCGTATATTTCTGCAATCGTTTGTACGGATGAAATCCGGTTTCCATAGCGAGTCAACACCGATTTGCTTTTGCAGCAGCTTTTTTTTCCGCAAATCCGCGGATTTGTCATGATTTCCGGGAACTTTTTCCCATGTTCCGGCGTCTAACGGCCAGAACGAAACGGAGGTTGATGCAATCCATGAAAACGAAAAACAAGATCAGAATCCTCGCGGCGCTGCTTGCCGTATTGACACTGGCATCCTGCATGCGCGCGGCCCCGAAGAACACGGAAACGGAGAATCCGGCCGCCCCCGCCGAGACGCAGGCCCCCGCCGCGGAGACCGAAGAACCGGCTCTTGCCGCGAATCCCGATCCGGGCGCGCCGGAAACCGAAGTCCCGGACGACAAGCCGGTGAGCCACAAGCTCTCGATCGTCACCCCGGCGAGCTATCACGAGGTCTACGAGCGACTCACGAGCTACGGATCGAACAACCGCTGGGGCGTCCGGAAATCTGCCGGGATAGCGGACGAGATGGTCGAGGAATCGGCCATGGAAGCCCCCGCGGCAGTGCCGATGCCGGCTGCGGATATGGCGGTCAATTCCTTTGCCGCGGCTGAAAAAGCGGATGTCGCCGGCGGCTGGGGCTCGGACGACTACTCCGAGACGAACGCGCAGGTCCAGGGCATCGACGAGGGCGACATCGTCAAGACCGACGGCAGGTATCTCTATGTCCTGAAAAACCGCTCGGAGATCGTGATCCTCAAGGCGGCGGGCGAGGCGACCGAGGTGGTCTCGCGGTTCAGCGTCGCGGACGGGGACAACGGCTACTTCGGCGGCATCTGGCCCGACGGCGTCAAGAACGACCAGCTCGAGGTCTACAAGAACAGCTGGGCCGAGGAGATCTACGTCCTCGGCGACACCCTCGCGGTCATCACCGACCGGAGCGAATACAGCTCGGGCGAGATCGACGGCATCTGGCGCTACGAGGACAGGAACTACACGAACGCGGACTTCTACGACATTTCCGACCGCGCGAACCCGTACTATGTGACGAGCGAAGGGCAGGACGGCTCCTACCTCACGAGCCGGCTCAAGGACGGGAAGCTCTACCTGCTCACCCGCCGCTGGGTCTACCGCTGGAGCGATTACAAGGAAGAGGACTACGGCTCCTACATTCCGATGCTCTATAACGCAGAGGGCATGCGCGTGACGCCGGTCGACCGCATCTTCTGGCCGGAGACCTCCGAAGAGAGCGATTATACGATCATCTCCCGCTTCTCGATGGATTCCCGTTCGATGGAGGACAGCGCGAGCATCCTCGGCGCGGGCAACACGGTCTACATGAGCCACGACTGGCTCTATCTCGCCGACACGCGCTACTACGAAGAGGCGCAGGCGGAGCGGACGGAGAGCGTCTATACCGTCACGGATTACATCTACGGCAACCGGACCGAGATCCTCAAGATCTCCTATGCCGACGGCTTCAGCGTCGCGGCGTCGGGCACGGTGCGCGGCGATCTCTTGAACCAGTTCTCGATGGACGAATGGGACGGATGCCTCCGCGTCGTCACGACGGAGTGGAACAACGCCTACACCATCTACGAGGACAAGGAATACGGCTTCACGAACTATCAGTACAAGGACTCGAAGCAGACCAACGGCCTCTACGTCTTCGACGGAAGCATGAACCTCATCGGCGCGCTCGGCGAGCTGGCGGAGAACGAACGGGTGTATTCGGTCCGCTTTGACGGCGGCGTCGGGTATTTCGTCACGTTCCGTCAGGTCGACCCGCTCTTCACGGTGGACCTCAGAGATCCGGCCAATCCGACGATCATGAGCGAGCTCAAGATCCCGGGCTTCTCGAACTACCTGCATCCGTGGGGCGACGGGCTCCTCTTCGGTCTCGGCCAGAACGCGGACGAGGAGACGGGGCGCACCGACGGCATGAAGCTCTCGATGTTCGACGTTTCCGATCCGTTCGGCGTCTTCGAGCGCGACAAGCTCTCCCTCGACATCAGCTATTCCGAGGGCCTCTACAACCACAAGGCGATCCTGGCGGCGCCGCAGAAGAACCTCATCGGCTTCCCGTCCTCGAACGGCTATCTGCTCTACACCTACACCCCCGAAGAAGGCTTCCGCCTGATGAACGAGGTGACGATCAACGAGTACACCAAGGACGGCTGGTACTGGTGGGACACCGATTCCCGCGGTCTCTACGTCGGCGAGGACATCTACATCCTCACGTCGCAGTTCGCGGTGGTGCTCGACATGAACACGGGAGATCTGCTCGCAAGGGTGGCGTACTGATCCCCATACACGAAAAGCGCACGGTTTTCCGTGCGTTTTTTCATTTTATGCATAGACATTTCCCGCGAAGTCTGCTATAATGTGGTACTTAGAGAAACGATGCCCGGAGGACGATATGACCGATTCCGCGAGAAACTGCCCGTACTTCAAAAA
>JAFYBI010000167.1 GCA_017540285.1 Clostridia bacterium
GCCGTCGGCGATGACCTTGGCGAGCTCGGGCGAGACGTATTCGAGGGTGTCGAGGATCTCGGCGTCGGCGTCCTGCGCCTCAAGGGCGGTCCGGATCGCGCGCGCGGTCGAGTTGTGGCCTTCTCCGGCGGTGACGGATAAAATCAGAAAGTTCATGAGGATCCCCCGAATGAGAATGAGAATGGAGGAACGGCGGAATCGGCAGAGAGGACCGGGAACCTGCCCGGCGCCGACGCCTTCTTGTATTTTCCTATGGTTCCGGCTCCCACGCTTCGACGGCGGATGCGAATTGCTCCATCGTCACGGCGCGGTTGAGGCGGTCGCGGAGAGCCGCGGAGCCGCGCATGCCCTTGATGAAATACGCCGCACGGGAGCGCGATTCGCGCACGCCGCGCTCCTCTCCCTTTTCCCGCACGACGTCCGCGACAAAGGACAGCACGAGCGATTTGATCTCGCCGAGGGAGGGGCGCGCGTCGTCAGGCTCTTCGGGATGCTTCAGACGCCGGAACAGCCACGGATCCCCGAGCGCGGCGCGTCCGATCGCCACTTCCCGGCAGCCGCCGTCGAGGTAGACCTGCGCCGTCCGGCGGGAGGTGATGTCCCCGTTCCCGACGAGCGGCCCGGCAGCGATGTCCCGGAGCGCATCGGCGGTGCGCTTCGCGGCGGAGGGATCGGCGGAGGGGGCGTACATCTGGGCGCGCGTGCGGCAGTGCAGCGTGATCTTCTGCGCGCCCGCTTCCGCCATGCGCCGGGCGAATGCGGGGGAGATCTCCGAATCCCAGCCGAGGCGGAATTTGACCGACGCGGGGACGCCGTGACGCTCGCAGACCTCCCGGACGGCCGCCATGATCCGCGCGGCGCGGTCCGGGTCCAGCATGAGGGCCGAGCCCTCGCCGTTCGAGACGATCTTTCGGACGGGACAGCCCATGTTGATGTCGATCCCGGCGGGCGGCGCGGCATAGGAACAGCCGCGGTAGTCCCCGGAGAGGAGCAGCTCGGCGGCCCGGGCCATGACGGCGGGATCCCGGCCGAAGATCTGGAGGACGACGGGGGGCTCGCCGGGGGTGATTTTCGCAAGCTCCGCGGTTTTCGCGTCATCGCGGGTGAGGGCGACGGCGGAGATCATTTCGCTCACGGCGTAATCCGCGCCGAACGAGCCGCAGATGCGCCGGAACGCCGCGTCGGTGAAGCCCGCCATGGGAGCAAGGGCGAATTTCGGAGAGTGTTGGTTGAACATAGTGAATTACGAATTGCGAATCTAAGAGCGGAAAGGTTCAGCGGTTGGCGTCCCACGAGGCATGGACGGAGGGGGCTTCTCCGTTTTTGCCGAGGCTGTATTCCAGCCATGCCCGTCTCCCGGTTTCCCGGTCCAGAAGCGCATAGGTGTACCCGCTCCCCTCCAGCCATTCGTATTGGAAATCGCCGACTTCATACCGCTCCCGGTCGAGGTTTTCCTCCATCCACGCGCAGAGGGTACGCCGGGCCCGGATCGTCGTGACCGGATTGCCGCGGAAAACGAAGATCGGCGCGAGAAGCAGGGCCGCGGATAAAAGCACGCCGAGAAATCCGGTGAGGCGCTTCCTCGCGCGCATTTGGCGGATCCCGGTATAGAGGAGCGCGACAAACCCCATTCCCACGAGGAAGAACAGGCAGAGGATCGCCGTCTGTACCCATTCATCCGCGTAAAAGCGGTGCCGGATGAGGCTGTACACTGCGGCCGTGACGGCGACGGCGCAGAAGGGGACCGCCAGAAGGTATAATCTTTGCGGGGCGAGTTCAGCCGCCGCGAAAAGCAGGATCCACGCAAGCGGGATCAGCAGGACGTACACAGGCAGACGCAGGAGGACATCCTGTGGGCGCACGAAAAGGAAAAGAGCGGCACAGTACACCGCGATCACAGCCGACGCAGCCGTCAGCAGCACGCGCAAAAGGACGGTTTTTCTGTTCATCGGGCACTCCTTGGCCATCATAAACTTCCTTTCTTTATCCTCAGGTTGGTTTCTATGTCCGAGCCAAAGATGACAATCATTCGTAATTCATCATTCGTAATTCTACTGTACCTTCTCCTCCCGCGGCTTGTGGAACGGCTTGAGGGCGAGCCACGCGATGACGTGCGGGATCGGCGCGAAGACGAGGGACGCGAGGAATTCCGGCAGCACGGCCAGCCGCATCGCATCGCCGAAGCGGAGCTCCTCCACCGTCGCGAACAGGGTGAAGAGCGTGAAGAAAATGTGCGCGAAGCAGGCGGCGAGGGTGTAGGCGGCGCGGGTCGCGGGCGTGTCGCGGAAGATCTCCTCCGTGAGGCACCCGGCGAGATAACCCGCCAGCATGTAAAGCGGCGCGAAGACCGATACGGTCGCCCCGCCGAGGGATTCGATCACGAACGCCGCGGCGATGCCGAAGATCGCGCCCCACCGGCCCCGCTCGGTCATCCCGACCGCGATCGTGAGCGGCAGCATGAGGTCCGGGACCGCGCCGAGGAGACGGAACCGCGCGAAGACGGTCGTCTGCAGGAGCGCGAAAAAGACGAGCAGAAGGCCGCACACCACGAAGCGGGCCGCGACGTCCGCGCCGATGATCGCCTTGATGCGCTGGCGAAGCGAACGGCTTTCCGTGCGGTGCAGATCGATTTCCTTCTCCGAGATCACGGTCTCGGATTTCATGAGCATGCGGTCGCGCTTTTTCATGGGAGCCTCCTTTCGGGAAAGCTGTGCGTGAGGAGTGAGGAATCGGAGGGAAACGGAGCGTGAAGAGCGAACGGCTCCGGCAGGAACGGCTGCGCCGCGGCACATCCCGACCGGCCGCACGAACGTTTGATTTTCGGAAACCGCGCAGCGGCTTCTTCCTCAACGGTTACCTCTTCACTGTCAGTTGTAAACTCCTCTTCCCTCACCCTCCGAGGTCCGCCGCGCTGACGACGGTGATGTCGTAGTCCGTCAGGACCATGACGCGGGAGAGATCGCTGTAATCCGCGGCGCATTTCACCTGCACCGTCATCGAACGGGTGTAGGGGTTGATTTCGACCGAGTCGATGTACCCGATCACCAGGCCGCGCGGGTAGACGCTGCCGTAGCCGCTCGAGAGGATGCGGTCGCCGACGGCCGCTTCCGAATCGCCCGGCAGGTAGTTCAGACGGATCAGCCCGTCCGCCGCGAGCGAGAAGTCCCCCCGGCATACGCCGAGATCGTTCGTGCGCTCCACGTACGCACCGACGGAGGAGTTCGGCTCCACGATGGTGGTCACCTTCGCCCAGTTGTGCCCGACTTCGGTGACGCGCCCGACGATGCCCTCGGACGTCACCACGGGCATGTTGATCTCCACGCCCGCCGACGAGCCGACGTCGATGGTGAGCACCTTCGAATAATTCCCGCTCTCACGGCCGGTCACCGACGCCGCGAGCATCTTGTAGTCCGTGTGCACGCGCTTCATTTCCAGAAAATCCGCCATCCACGCGTACATTTCCTCGCGCTCGGTGGAGTCGTAGATCTGCGTCTTCAGCTCCGCGACCTCTTCCCTGAGCTGATTGTTCTCCTCGACCAGCGCGTCGAAACGGGTAAAATACCCCGCAAAGCCGTCCATGGCGTCCGCGGCGTAGTTGAAGAACTTCTGGAAGGGCGTGAGCAGCCCGTTGACCGCGTCCCGGAGGACGAAGGTCGCCCCCATCGAGGCAAGCACCGTCGGCACGATGCAGAACAGCAGCGCGATGACGGTGACGACGTAGAAGAATTTGGACTGGAAGAATTGTTTCATTTGTTCTGTCCGAATAGCTTGATGAATTCAGAAGGAAGAATGCTCTGTGCCGCATGATATCGGCAGCTTGCCGGGATGGGAGCGGCTTGTTTTTTCCCCCGGAGGAACGTTCTTTGCGGCGATGCTCCGCATCGCAGGCTTTCATTCCAAGAAAGCGACCGTTCCCCCGTACCCCTTACTTATTCCGGTAATTCAGCCCGCCCGTCTCGCCGTTCTCGATGTAGCGGCCGATGCCGACGGCGACGCAGTCGATGGGATTCTTCGCGACGACGGTGCGGATGCCGGTCACGCGGGCGATGAGGAGGTCGATGCCCGCGAGCAGCGCGCCGCCGCCCGAGAGCATGATGCCCGTGTCGTAAATGTCGGACGCGAGCTCCGGCGGGGTGTTTTCGAGCGTGTTGCGGATGATCTCCACGATCTGCTGCACCTCGTTCTGCATCGCCTCGCGCACCTCGCCCGACCGGATCGTCACGACGGCGGGCAGGCCCGAGAGCAGGTTCCGCCCCCGTACCTCCATCGCGCCGCGGTCCATTGCCGGATGCGCGCTTCCGATACGCTTCTTGAGGTGCCCCGC
>JAFYBI010000168.1 GCA_017540285.1 Clostridia bacterium
ACCTCCGCGATGCTCGGCAGCTTCTTCGGCCGCTCGATCGACATGGAAGCGCAGACCTCCTATCTCGAGGAAAACCGCTTCGACACGAACCTCGTGTGGGTGAACGGCTCGGACGGCTATCCCGAAATGCAGCTCACCGACCAGCAGTGGTCCCTCGTGCACGACCTCGAGCTGAACGTGTGGTATGACGATGGCGAGGGCTTCATCGACCTCGGTCTCGACAACGTCTACGGCTTCAAGGACAACGGCGCGCTCGCGGGCGTTTACAGCGGCGCATGGCCGGCCATCAACGGTCAGCCCGTCGCGTATTACTACTGCGACACGGTGGACGACGGCAATGACTACACGATCACCGGCTACATCCCCGTCCTCATCAACGGCGACCGCGCGGAGATTTACATGACCTTCACCGACGAGAACCCGAACGGCGAGATCGCGGGCGTGCGCTGGATCTATCCGGATCTCGCGGACGACAGCCTCGTAGCGGCAAAGGCCCTCTCCGACCAGGTGATCTACTCAGACGGCACGAAGACCCTGACGATCGACTTCATCTGCGACTACTACACCTACGGCGGCGTCTACCAAGACAGCTACAAGCTCGGCGATCCGATCGAGGTGAAGGGCAAGGCGGCGAAGGACGAGAACGGCGAGGACGTGATGCTCTTCGATCTCGGCGACGCCCTGACGTTCAGCGACGTCTACATCAACGCGGACCACGCGAACGCGACCTACCGCTTCACCGACATCTACGGCCAGCAGTACTGGACGCCCGTGATCCCGTAAATCCCGGCAGAATAAAAGCAAGCGAAAGCCCCTTTCCCGGCGCATGGGAGAGGGGCTTTTGACGTGTGAGAGGAGCTCAGTGCCGCTCTGCCAGCCAGATCGACACCCGTGACTGGATCTTCTTCGCGCAGTCCTCGGGGGTACCGACGCCGGCAAGGTATGCGGACAGTTCTTCATGGATGATCTCCTTCACGTCCGTCTTCCAGACCTCGAGGAGCGGTCTCCCGAGGGAGTCGAGGATCGCTTCCATCTTCGCCTCGTCCGCGGGCGTGTAGTCCGACACGATCCCCGGATACGGCAGGTCGTCCGTTGTCGCCGGATGCTCGGGATCGCGCGGTCCATAGCTTCCATATCCCGTTTCGGCATGAAAGGAGAAATAGTCGACAAGTTCAAAGTCATAATACGACTCCGTCATGCTCCGGAACAGGGATTTGAGCACCGGCGCGCCGCCCTGACCTTCCTTGTCCGTAAAGCAGGACCGGATGAATTCCCACGCGGCGCCCTTGTTCTGACAGGCCGAGGAGACCACGAACACCGTCCCAACTGTAACGGGCGTCCCCGCACCGGCTCGGCTCTCCGCAGCGGGATAGCCGATCATGATCCAGTCCTTCGTCCCGTGCGCCGTGATGGGATAGTGGCCGATGGGGTCCGACTGAATACGGACCAGCGCGATCCCCTCCTCCATGCGCTGCCGCATGAGTTCGTCGCCGTCGAGCGAACCCCACACCGTGCGGCGGTATTCCTCCGCGGTCGGCAGGGCGCGCATAAAGTGCAGAAACCGGACGAAATCCTCGCTGTCGAAGGAACAGGTCCCTTTCTCCGCGTCGATGAAATACGCATATCCGTCCGCGGCGAACAGGAGATCTTCCACGTTGGCCTGGGTCAGGTTGTGCAAGAGTTCCGTGTCCGGGGGCAGGTTTTCCGCGTAGTCGAGGAATTCGGGGATGGTCCAGCCGCCCTTCGACGCGTATTCTCCGAGCAGGGACGGCGTGGAAAAGAGGGTGTGTTTGAGATTCACGTTCGTCGTCATCCCCCACAGGCCGCCCTGTCCGTCGTCGAACATGCGCTTCACGATGCCGAAGAGGTCGCTCTCCTTCACGAGGCTGTCCGAACGGAGATAGGGCATAAGGTCCGTGTACAGCTTTTTTTCCGCCATCTGCCGGACGGACACGCTTTCCGCGCTGCCGATCACGACGTCCGGGACAAAGGTCCCGGTGACGATCTCGCGGGCAAGGCGTTCGTCTTCGCTCGCCAGGTCCCCGCCCCAGTATTCCGTCATCTCGATCCGGACATCCGTATGGTTCCGGTTGAAGTCGCTGACTGCCGTGTTGATGACTTCGCTCGGGAGCGCGGTCGTCGCGACGTGCAGAACCGTCACCTCGGACAGATCGATATCGGGCACGGGCGTGAAAATCATGGGATAGAAATTCATCGAAGTCGCCGTCATCTCGTCCCG
>JAFYBI010000169.1 GCA_017540285.1 Clostridia bacterium
CGGTGCAGCACCGGAAGGCGAATCCGAACTACGGCGTCTCGGTGCGCGCGGAAGATCTGATGGCCGAGGCTATCGAGGCGCAGGCGGACCCGCAGCAGCGTTCCGAGTTCCTGGCCAAGTCTCTGAATGTTTTCGTCGCAGATTCAAGGGCGTACTTCCGGGTGGAAGAGTTCGAGAAATCGGACGGCGCGTATTCGTGGACGCTCGACGAGCTGGCCAAGCTGCCCGTGCGGTGGTACGGAGGAGCGGACCTGTCCAAAAAGTTCGACTTGACGGCCGCGTGCCTTTACGGGAATTATCAGGGGACGGACATCATCATCCCGCACTGCTGGTTCCCGCTGACGCAGGCCGACGCGAAGGCGCAGGAGGACAATATCCCGTTGTTCGGGTGGTCGGACGACGGCTGGCTGACGATGTGCAACGACGACACCGTGAATCAGGCCGAGGTCGTGGACTGGTTCGTCGGCATGAAGAAGCGGGGGTTCAAAATCCGGCAGGTTGGGCAGGACCGGCGGTTCGCGCGGGAGTTTTTCCTCGGGATGAAAAGGCCGGGTTCAAGATCGTGGACCAGCCGCAGTACGTTTACGTCAAGTCCGAGGGATTCCGGCGGATAGAGGACCAGGTGAAGCGCGGGAAGCTGTATTACTGCCACGCTGAGCCGTTTTTATACTGCGTCGGAAACGTCTGGGGCATCGAGAAGACGGACGGGATGATGATGTATGACAAATACGACCCGAATCTCAGGATAGACGTCTTCGACGCGGCTGTCTTCGCGTGCTGCCGGATGCTCGAGGACATGGAGAAGATCGGGAAAGCGGAAGCCGCGGCGGAAATGCTCGCGGGAGAATAAACGGGAGGACGGATGAGCAACAAAAGATCGCGGGACAGGCCCGCCATGGAGAGGGTAAAAGCGGCGGACGTCGGCGGGCCGGTGATTTCGCGGCGCGGGATCACGGTCGGGGGCGTTTCGTCGTCGCTGGACGCGTTTCTGCGGGACGTAAGCGATTATATCCCGCTGTACGAGGCCCCGGAGGTGCGGATGTGCGTGCACCAGTACGCAGACCTTGTATCGAACATGACGATCCGGCTGATGGAGAACACGGAGCACGGGGACAGGCGCGTAAACAATGAGCTCGCGGCCTTCCTTGACCGGACGCCGTCGAAGTCAATGAACCGGAAAACGCTGGTTTACTGGATCGTCGAGACGCTGTTCACGGCGGGGGACGGGAACGCGGTGCTCCTCCCGGCGTATGACGGGGAGTATCTTGCGGACCTCGTCCCGCTCGACCCGGCGCAGGTGATATTCGAGGACATCGCCGGCGAGGACCGGTACCGCGTCCGGTACGGACAGCAGGTATTACGCCCGGACGAGGTGCTGCACTTCCGGATCAATCCGGAGCTGTCGCGGCCGTGGATCGGGAGAGGGTTCCGGCTGGGTCTCAGACAGATCGTGGACGCGATCGCGCAGGCCGGACGGACGAAGGACAGCCTTATGAAGTCGCCCATGCCTTCCCTCATCGTGAAGCTCGACGGCCTGACGGAAGAGTTTCAGTCCGAGGGAGGCCGGGAGAAGCTTCTCGACAAGTACGTCCGCGGCCAGGGCTCCGGGAAGCCGTGGATCATCCCGGCCGAGCTCATGGACGTCAAGGAGATCAAGCCACTGTCGATCAAGGACCTCGCGATCTCCGAAAATCTGAAGCTCGACCAGACGAAGATCGCCTGTCTCATGGGCGTCCCGCCGTTCACGGTCGGGGCCGGCGAGTACAGGGACGACGCGTACAACTTTTTCGTCAATCAGGGAGTGCGCGGCGTTGCGGCGGTGATCGAGCAGGAGATGACGCGGAAGCTGATTTACAATCCGGCGTGGCACGTGCAGCTCAATCCGCGGAGCCTGTACAACTACAAGCTCGAACAGCTTGTCACGGCCGGGAAGGAGCTCGTCGACCGCGCGGCGATGCGCCGGAACGAGTGGCGCGACTGGATCGGGCTGAGTCCGGACGAGGACATGGACGAGCTGTATTTGCTCGAAAACTATCTGCCTCCGGACAGGCTCGGGGACCAGAAAAAACTTTTGCAGAAAGGGGGCGGAGGCGATGAAGATTGAGACGCGGGACGCGGTCCGGAACGACGAGCGGTTCACCGTGCGCGAGGACGGCGGGGACCGGTACATCGAGGGCTATTTCGCCCGCTTCGACGACGTTTACGACATGGGCTGGGGCGTCACCGAATCCGTGGACCGGCACGCCTTTGACGGTACGCTCGGGGATGACGTGCGGGTGCTCATCAATCACGACACGACAAAGGTTCTCGGGCGGACTGCCGCGGGGACGGCGGCGCTCCGGGTGGACGACGTCGGGCTGTGGGCCTCGGCGAAAATCAATCCGGACGACACCGACGCGATGAACGAGGTCGCGCGGATGGAGCGCGGGGACGTGACCGGCGCGTCGTTCGGATTCGAGATCAAAGACATCGAGCGGCAGTACGACCAGTCGAAGGGGACGATCCACCGGATACTCAAGGACGTGCGGCTGTTCGAGGTGTCCGTCTGCACGTTCCCGGCCTGCCGAAAAACGGCGGTCGGCGTCAGGGAGGAAGACCGGGCGGCTGCCGCAGAGGAAAACCGCGCGTGGCAGGACGCGCAGAGAGAACGGCTGAAAAAGCTGAAAAAGGAGGGCTGACATATGGCGTTGAGACAGCTTCTCATCGCGCGGCAGATCACAGAGCTGCGCGGGGAAAAGGAAAAGCTTGCCGCTGCTGCCGCGGAGATCGCGGCGAAGCGCGAGGCATGGAATGAGCGGGAGACCAGAGCGGAGGCCGCGCTCGCGGAGATGACGGACGAGACGTCCGCCGAGGAGAGGGCCGCTTTTGACGCGGAGGCCGCAGAGATCGAAGCCGAGGACGCGGCGATCAAGGCCGAAGAGGACGCCAATTCCACCCGCGCGGCGGAGATCGACGAAAAGCTCGCCGCACTGGTGGCGGAGGAAAAGGAACTGAAGGAAAAGGCGGAGGCAGCGCGGGCGCAGAAACCCGCGGCGAAGCCCGCCGATCACAGCAACACCGAAGGAGGGGTTGAGAGTATGAACTACACCGATGAGAGAGCCCGCAGAGCCGCGGAAATCCGCGAAATCTGCAAAAACGATGAAGTGCGGAACTTCGTCGGCGTCATCAAGGAAAAGAGAGCCGTCACCGGCGCGACGTACACGATCCCGAAGATCATGCTTCCGCTGGTGATCGAGGCGATCAAGCGCAACTCCAAGCTGTACAAGCACGTGAACACCGACTCCATCCCCGGAGACGGCGTGCTGAACATGCTTGGCGCGGCTCCCGAAGCCGTGTGGACCGCGACGACCGGCAAGATCAACGAAGTCGCCGTCGCCTTCAACCAGATCCTCCTCTACGGTTCGAAGCTCGGGTCGTTCGTTCCGGTTCCGAATCCGTACCTCGAAGATTCCGTCGAGGACCTCGCGGGCATCGTGATCGACCAGCTCGGACAGGGCCAGGGCTACACGCTCGACAAGGCCATTCTGTACGGCACGGGCTCCAACATGCCGATCGGCATCGCGACGCGCCTTGCCGCTTCCTCCTCTCCCGCGTGGTGGCAGGCCGGCATGCCGACGTTCACCGATCTGCACGCCACTCACATCGGCAAGCTCTCCGCCTCCACAGTGAAGGGCGCGGACCTCTACAAGGAGATGGCGGCTGTTCTCGGGACGGCCGAGCAGAAGCACGCAGCCGCGCGCGGCGATCTGTTCTGGGCAATGAGTCAGGCGACGTACTCCCACCTGAAGCAGGAGCTCATATCCGTGAACGCGGCGGGAGCGGTCGTCACGGGCATGGAGCCCGTCATGCCGGTGCTCGGCGGCGCGATCGAAATTCTCGACTTCGTTCCCGCGAACAACGTGATCGGCGGATGGGGCCAGGAGTACAAGCTCGTCAACCGGCGCGCGGTGCAGATGGCGGTGTCCGAGCACGCGCAGTTCGTCGAGGACAACACGCTGTACAAGGCGACGAGCCGCTGGGACGGCATCCCGATCTACGGCGAGGGCTTCGCGATCTTCTCGCTGACGACCACCGCCGCGACGACCACGATCACCTTCGCGACGGACTCCGCGAACGCGGTGCAGGGCGGCGGAACCTGATCATAACGGCTGAGAAAGGGGGAGCGGCGCATGTTTGAGCAGGTTTTGAAAATGGTCCGGGCGCGGCTGAACCGGATGTATGCCGGCGGAACATATGCCGAGACGGACGGATTTGACGAATATGTCCGGATGCGCTGCTCCGCCGCGGAGGACGAGATGCTCCGGATGGGCATCCGGCTCGACGGCTCGCCGTCGGATATCATGCTGCTCGCGGACTACGTCTGCTGGCAGTATGCGAACCGGGACAAGGGCGACGACGATCCGGCATGGCTGAGGCGGCGGCTCCGGGACCGGTGGATAAAAGAGGGCGTGCGGCATGATTCTTGATAAAGGCATCCTCACGCTCTACCATCCGGACACG
>JAFYBI010000170.1 GCA_017540285.1 Clostridia bacterium
GAGCGCGCCGAACGCCAGCCCGCGCTTCAGATCGCCGCCCAGGAGATCGGACAGGAAGCCCACCGTCGTCGGGCCGCCCGCGCATCCGAGGTCGCCCGCCAGCGCGAGGAGGGCAAACAAGGCCGTCCCGCCCCGCCGGAAGGTCGCCGACGCCCACTGCACCATGCCCTGCTCCGACGCCCCGGAGCACACCATCAGCACGACGAAGAGCCAGAACAGCCCGGACGAGAGGATCTCGCGGATCGTCATGCCCTCGCCGTCCTCGGTCAGCCGCGCGATCGGGACGAGGGAGAAATACACCGTGTTCGCGAGCGGGATGAGGGAGAACAGGACGCAGAGCAGCCGCCAGTGCTCCCGCCCGACGAAGGTCAGAAAGAGAGTGGCCAGAAGGATCACCCCGACGGTCCCCCAGCAGTAGAACGAGTGCAGAAGGCTCATGACCGAGGCCTTGTTGTCCGTCGGGCAGGCCTCGACGATGGGGCTGATGAGCACCTCGGTCAGTCCGCCGCCGATCGCGTAGAGCAGGACGGAGACCAGAAGGCCCCAGAATGGATCCGGAAAGACAAATGGCAGCGCCGCCATGCCGATGAGCCCCGCCGCCGCGAAAAGATGGGCCGCAAGGACGCACGGACGGTACCCCACCCGATCGACAAAGCGCGCCGAGAGCATGTCGACGAGCAGCTGCGTGCCGAAATTGAACGTGATGAGCAGCGTGATCTGTGCAAGCGGGATGCCGAAGGTGTCGCGGAAGGTCAGAAACAACAGCGTCGGGAGGTTGTTCACGACGGCCTGCGTGATATAGCCGATGTAGCTCGCATAGATCGTGTGGCGGTAACTGGTCCGAACGGACATGAGGGTTCCTCCGGTCATATCGTTCTTCCGGCGAAATACAGCCGGCCCGGAACGGATTCGACGTATTCCTCGACGGGGCCGCAGAAGAGCATGGTATCGTCCGACAGGTGGAGCACCGTCCCGTCGACGGCGTCGCGGTCCACGATCACGATGGCGACCGTGCCCTCGTCCCGGATGCGCGCGATCTCGTTGTACATCTCGTCCTTCGCGTACGCGTCGAGGCCCTTCATCGGCTCGTCGAGGAGCAGCAGCCGCTTCGCGCCGCAGAGCGCCCGGGCCAGCAGCGCTTTCTGCCGCTGACCGCCCGAAAGATCGCCGAACCGCCGCTTCGCGAGGGCCGTGAGCCCCATCCGCTCCATCGCGTCGGCGGCGAGCTCTTTTTCCTGTTTTCCCACGAAGAGATGCCGGGTGTGGCCGACGATGCCCGCGAGCACGATTTCCCGGACCGTCGCCGCGCCGCGCAGGTCGTTTTCCTGCGGCAGGCAGCCGATGTCCGCGCGGGTCAGGCCGCCTTCATACCGGATCTCCCCGGCCTTGAGCGGCTCGACGCCCAAAATCGACGCGATGAGCGCGCTCTTGCCGCATCCCGCCGGGCCGACGACCGAGAGATATTCCCCGGCGTGAAGATCAAACGTGATCCCGGCGCACAGGCGCACGTCTCCCCATCCGACCGTCGCGTCCCGCACCGACAGAAGAAGTTCGTCCATCTGTGATCCCCGCTTCCTTATGATAGTTGACGCGCCTCGCGGCGGCGCTTTGCGTTTTCGTCCGCCCTGGCGCGCGCGGCCTTGTAGATCTCCTCCGTCGCGAAGCTGATCTTCGTCACCTGATCGCGCTTCGAGAGATAGCACCAGTAGCTGTCGTCGGCCTCGGACACGTCCACGCAGTCGCCGCGGCCGAGGTAGTCGTATTCGATGTGCACGCTGTACTGCGCGAGCGCGGGCTTGACGATGGTCTTCGGTTCGCCGTAGGCCGTGCACTCGATCCGGATGCCCTCCGGCGTCTGCACGAAGGTCCCCTCGCCCTGGTTGTAGAATTTCAGGCTTCCGGGCAGGGTCTCCACCCGGACGGTGTCCTCGAAGCGGTAGGTCCCGTCCTCCACCTCGCGCCGCACGCATTCCCGCTCCCACTTCGACCAGTCGGGGATGTGGGAGAACTCCGTCTCGCCGTCCTCCGCGGTCAGCACGCCGTATTCGTCCTGCCGCCAGCGTTTGCCGCAGGCGTTGCACCAGAGCTCGTGGCCGGCGGAATCGGTCTGAAACTCCGCGCCGCAGTGCGGGCACTTATAAAGGAGGCAGTGCAGGCCCCGGGTGAGCTCCGCGTCGTCGACGACGATCCGGTTCTCGCGCTGCCATGCGTAGTCGTCGTATTCAAACGCCTCGGCGATGCGGCGGTTGATCTCGTCGGCGGTGAGCGCGGGCAGCTCCTCCGCCTTCACGACCGGGAAGAGGTCCGCCTCGACGAAGGTCTTCTTGTTGATCTTGTTCCACTGGGGATTCGTGACGAAGTTCCCGTGAATGCGGAGGACGGCGGCGGGGACCTTCATGCTCTTCACGAGGGACCCGAGCGATTCCGGCAGATACGACGTGCAGCCGTCGAGGGAGTACCGCGTCTCCGGGAAGATCACGAAGATCGTGCCGAGGGTGTACAGGCAGTAGCGGATATTGCGGATGAGGTTGATGTCGGTCACGAACTTCCGCTTGCCGAGCACGCCGAGGGAGCGCATGAGCGGCTCGGTATAGGTGTTGAAGCCCTCGAGGGACATGACGTTGCTCACGGGATCGGGGTGGGTCGCTTTCAGCATCACATTGAAGTCGACCATCGAGGAATGCGTGATGAAGAGCAGGTAGGGCTTGCCGTCGAGCTCCTCCATATCGTGGCGGCGGATGACGGCTCCTCGCTTTTTGAGGTCGGGCCAGCTGATGACGGCCTTGGCGACGCCCATGAGGAACGAGGGGCGGTGAGGCTTCTTCTTGAAATCGAAATGACGGACATGCTTCGGATTGACAGCGCGCATCTTCTACTCCGTTGTCTGAGAATTTTTTCTATTATATCACAAAAGGCGGAGCAAGTACAGGGGTTTCGGAAAAACCGCGCCGAAAAGAGGAGCAAAACAGCCGCGCGCAACTCCTCTTTGCTTGACGCGCGGCGCGATCCGTGGTATCATAGAGACGCAGGAGGAGCCCGGGCCTCTGACTGACATTCACGGAAAGGACGATTCCCATGTTCGACACGAAGAAATTCGGCGGGTATCTCGCCAGGCTCCGCAAGCGGGCCGATATGACCCAGTCGGAGGTCGCCGACCGCCTGAACGTCACGCGTCAGGCCATTTCCAAGTATGAGATCGGCGACAGTTTTCCGGACATTTCCATCCTCACCGACATTGCCGCCGTCTTCGGCGTGACCGTCGAATCCCTCATTGCGGCCGGAACGCCCTCGGACGGGGAATCGAAGGTGCTCAACAATCTTGCAAAAGGAATCGAAAGCGAGGCGGACTCCATGGAAGACGTGAAAAACCTCGCGCCGCTGCTCCGCCCGAGCGATCTCGAAAAAATCTCCGCGAAGCTCAAGCCGCAGGGGATCGACATGACGGAGGTCGTGGAGCTCTCCCGGTATCTCTCGGACAGCGCCACGGCAGAGATGCTCCGAAACGTCCGGTTTGACTCCGTGGACGGAGCGGAAGAGATGGAGTTCATCTCCCACATCATGCCCCTGCTCGACGAAGAATCCCGGTTCACGCTCTTCACCCGCGTGATCAACGGGGAACTGAACTGGCGCGTTTTGAAGATCCTCGCTCCGTATACCTCACATCTGCTTTCCCATGTGGAAGCCGCGTACATGGAAGGCGCGATCCCGGAGGAAGCGATGAGGTGGTACTGGCACGCGGTCGGGGAAGAAGTCGAAAAAATGATCCAAAAACAAAGAGAACCGTAACCCACGCGCTCTGCTGTTGACCGAAAGACCGCCCGGATCGAACCCCGGGCGGTTTTTTCGCGCAAAAAGAGGGAAGCCCTTCGGAAAGAGCTTCCCGTGATCTTCATTTTACCAGATGCCGCTTGATCTTCTTCGTCGTCGTCTTTTCGAATTCGGTCTTCCGGAATTCGAGCTTGTGGATCTGCTTGAACGACGGCAGGCGTTTGTTGAGCGCGGTGATCCGCTTCTGGATCTCCGTGCGGAATTCGTTCTCCTGCAGGGCCGTGTACTTCGCGTAGTTCGGGTAGATGACCGCCACGAGATGCACCCCGTCCTCCTCCTCGCGCCCGACGACCACGCTCTCCGCGATGAGGTCGATGTCTTCGAGGTATTCCTCGATCTCCTCCGGGAAGACGTTCTTGCCGTTGTCGAGCACGATGACGGACTTCATGCGGCCCGTGATCGTGATGTAGCCCTCCGCGTCCATGAAGCCGACGTCGCCCGTGCGGTACCAGCCGTCCTCCGTGTACGAGCCCTCGTTTGCCTCGTCGTTGTTCATGTAGCCGAGCATGACGTTGTCGCCGCGGACCTGGATCTCGCCGATGACGCGGCCGTCTTCATCCGCTTCGGTGCCGTCGATCCGGACCTCGCAGCAGGGGACCGCCGGACCGACCGAGCCGGGCTTGCGCTTGTAATACGGCGTGACCGCCACGAGCGGAGAGCATTCGGTGATCCCGTAGCCCTCGTAGATCGAGATGCCGAAGGTCTCGAAGATCTCGATCAGCTCGGGATTGAGCGCCGCGCCGCCGCAGACGATCTTTTCGAGCCGCCCGCCGAAGGCCTCGCGCACGTCGCCGAACAGCTTGTCGCTCATGTCGACGCCCATCATGCTCATGGCGTGCGCCGCCTTGATCGCGCCTTGCAGGATCTTGTCCTTGCCGGACTTCTTCGCCTCGGTGAGGATCTTTTTGTACATGGTGGTGATGAAGAGCGGGACGAGGACGAGCCCGGTCGGCTGATACTCGCGGAAGCTCTTCAACACGTTGCGCAGGGAGTCGTTGATGCAGATGGTGAGGCCGAAGTTGAGGCCGGCGAGCCAGGTGCAGGTGAGCTCATACGTGTGGTGCAGGGGCAGGACCGAAACGAGGACGTCGTCGGAGCGGAAGTCGACGGACTCGCACGCCGCGCCCATCGCCGCGAAGATGTTCCGCTGGCAGAGCATGACGCATTTCGAGCTCCCGGTCGTCCCGGAGGTGAAGAGAAGCTCCGCGACGCGCTCCCGGTCGTCGTCCGGCTCGAATTCGCGGCCCGTGCTCCTGCCGAGCGCGCAGAGACTGTTGAAGGAGATGCGGCGCACGCCGGCCGGCGCGTCGGATTCGGGATCGGACATTGGGACGAGGACGTCGAGCGTCTCGTGCGTCGGGGCCATCTCCTCGAACGCCGCCGCGAAGGACGCGGAATACACGACGCCGCCGATCCCCGCGAACTTCAGAAAGCCGCCGATCTCGGAGACCGCGAGCTCCTTGTCCATCGGGACGACGGTGTACCCGGACGCCATGATTGCGAGATACGCGGCGAACCACTTCGGCGAGGATTCCCCGATCACGGCAATGCGGACGGGCTTCTCCTCCGTGCTCTTCCCGAAGATCTCCTCGAGACCGAGGCCGAGCGCGCGGACCGCTTCGACGAAATCGAGGTAGGTGATCTCGCGCCGCTCGCCCTTCTCCTTCCAGACGAACATGGTGCTGCCGTCGTGGGTGGCAAGGATGTCGAGGTATTCCGCGACGTCTCCGCACAGGGTATAGATGTGCTCGGTTTTCTTATGATTTCTGACTTTGTATGTTTTTTTCAGGTTTTTCATGTTTCCGCCTCTGTCTCGCTGTCTGATTGTGATGCGCCGCCCTGCTGCTCTTCCGAGAGGGTGTCGATATTCTGCCGGAACCGGTCGAGGACGCCGTAAAAGGCTTCCAGCTGGCCGCGTCCGACGCCGTCGGTGATGCGCTCCACCGAATAGCGGAGGATCCCGTCGATTTCTTTCATGATCTCCCGTCCGCGGGAGGTGAGGGTGAGGACGCGGCTCCGCCTTCCCCGGTCCTCTCCGCGGTCGACGTAGCCGAGTTCGCCGAGCTCGCCGGTCACACGGGAGACGAAGGCCTTGTCCACGCTGCAGAGGCGGGAGAGGTCCCCTGCGGTGAGCCCGTCCTTGTTGCGCCAGAGACACCAGAGGGTCATGAGGTGCATGCTGCGCAGGCCGAAGCGCTCAAGGCAGTCGTTTTTGTACTTCTGCAGGGTCTTCGTCAGGGCTTCCGTCGCCATCGAAAACCGCACGAAGCGGTCGTCGTAGGATGAATCCACGGGTGCCTCCTTTCCTGCCCGCACGGTCGCGGGTTGACTTGTCAATTCGAGGGGTAGTATAACACAGAACGGCCGGGATGTCAAGAGGAAAATTAAAAATTCGGAAGTATTTTCCGCGCTCGTATCCGGAAGCGCACGCGAAAAAGGGACCCGAAGGTCCCCTTTGCCTCTCAGAGGGCATGCACCAGATCCTTGAAGTGCCGTCCCCGCTCCTCGAAGTTCCGGAAGTGATCGAACGACGCGGACGCCGGGGAGAGCAGCACGGTATCTCCCGGCCGTGCGATCCGGGACGCTTCCCGCACCGCTTCGTCGAAATCGGCGTTTTCCGCGAGGACGAATCCCCGCTTAACGGCTTCCGGATACGCCGGATGGGCGAGCAGGACGTCACGGATCTTCGGCCCGGTATCCCCGGTGAGCACGACGGCGCGGACGTGCGATCCCGGATCGAGGACGGCCTCCGCGAGCGGCTCGTAGGGGATGTGCTTGTCGTACCCGCCCGCGATCAAAACCACGGGGGACGGCGTCGGACGGTCTGCAAGGGCGGAAAGCGCGGCGGCGGTCCGCGTCGGAGAGGAATCGATCGAGCCGTTGTAATAGGTCACGCCGTCCCGCTCCCGCACGAATTCGAGCCGGTGCTCCACGCCGCCGAAGGTCCGCGCGACCTCCCGGATGCGCTCTGCCGTCGTGCATCCGTGCGTCACGGCAACGGCGGTCATGTAGTTCGCGACGTTGTGCATGCCGGGCAGGCGGATGTCCGCGCGGGTCATGACCGCAGCCCTGCCCTCACCGGGGAATTCGGCAAAGACTGTCTCCCCCTCGAGCCACACGCGGCTGTCCCCCGTCCGCAGCACGGCGTCGGGGATCGGGGCGAGCGAGAACCACGTCACGGGGGTCGTCACGGGCAGCGTTTCCCCGAGCGAGCGGGTGACGCCGTTGTCATAGTTCAGCACGGCGCGGCCGGCACGGGCGAGGATTCTCGCCTTCGCTTCGATGTATTCCTCCATCGAGGTGTGCCAGTTGAGGTGGTTCGGCGTGATGTTGGTGATCGCGGCGACGTCGATCGGGGCGTCGACCGTCATGAGCTGGAAGGAGGACAGCTCCGCCGCGACGGCATCGTCCGGGGTGATGAGCGGCAGCCGGTAGAGCAGCGGTTCCCCGATGTTCCCGCCGAGGATGACCTTCCCCTTCGGCATGAGGAGCAGGGACGTCAGCGTCGTCGTGGGCGTCTTGCCGTCGCTGCCGGTGATCGCGTAAACCGGGCAGGGATGCGCCGCGAGAAAGCACTCCATCTCGGACGTGACGACCGAACCCCGCGCGCGCGCCTCGTTCAGTTCGGGCAGATCGGGCCGGATGCCGGGGGAGCGGAAGACGAGGTCCTCGTCGATGTCCCGGAGATAGCCGTCCCCGGTGATGAGCTTCGCGCCGAGCGCTTCGAGCCGGACGGCGTTTTCCCCGAGCTCCGCGGGAGACTTTTTGTCGCGGACGGTGAGGAGGGAGGCGTATTTCGCGGCGACTTCCGCCAGGGGCATATGGGAGACGCCCGCCCCGAGCAGGGTCACGCGGCGGCCGCCGAAGAGTTCCTGGAGATTCATGGATTGCCTCGCTGCAAGGAGATGGCCGTGCCCCGCGGAGAGTTCCCGCCGGACCGGCTTTCGAGATATTCCTATTATATACCATCGGACGGGATTTGGCAAGAGAAATCTTCGCGGCTCCCCGCGCGTCTCCCGCCGTTTTCCGTATTTTCCTTCTTTTCCCTCTTTTCCCGCCCATTTCTCCGCATTTTCCGCGGGGATTCGGTTGACAAGGCCGGCCCCTTGTGTTATAATTATTTTGTATGTTCACGGGCCGCCCGGTCCGGACGTGACGCATCGTCGACAATATCATTTACATAGAAGGCATACCTCCGGCCATCCGCCGGGGCGTCAGAGGTTCCGTCATGCAGGCAAATCCGAAAAAGAAGCGTTTCCACTTTGAGCCGTGGCACCGCATTGCGGCGATTCTGCTGTTTTTTGACATATTCGCCGTCAACCTCTCCTATTTCATCGCGCTCTGGCTCCGCTTCGACCTGAAATACTCCACGATCCCCGAGCGTTACCTCACGGAATGGCTCCGGCTCGTGCCGATCTATACCGTCATCGTGCTCGTTGTGTTCGCGCTCATGCGCCTCTACCGGAGTTTATGGCGGTACGCGAGCTATGCCGAGCTCTGGCGGACCATCGCGGCGTGCGCGATCACGTCCGGTCTGCACGCGCTGATCTCCCGCATCCTCTTCGGACGGATGCCCATCTCCTATTACATCGTCGGCGCGGGGATCCAGCTCGTCGCGACCGTCGGCATCCGTTTTGCCTACCGCTTCCTGCTCCTGATGCGCTCCCACCACGAAGGCGGCAGCGCGGACGAGCACGGCGTCTCCCGGGTCATGATCGTCGGCGCAGGTTCCGCGGGTCAGATGATCATGCGAGACATCCGCCGCTCCAAGAGCATCCACGACAAGGTCGTCTGCTTCATCGACGACGACGCGAACAAATGGAGCCGCTTCCTCGACGGCGTTCCGATCATCGGCGGGCGGGAAGAGATCCTCTCCGCGGCGGATAAGTACGGCGTCGACAAGATCTACCTCGCCATTCCTTCTGCCTCCGCGGAAGCGCGCCGGGACATCCTCAACATCTGCAAGGAGACGGGATGCGCCCTCAAAAACCTCCCCGGCATGTATCAGTTCGTGCTCGGCGACGTCTCCGTCAGCGCGATGAAGGATGTCTCCGTCGAGGACCTTCTCGGACGCGAGCCCATCCGCGCGGACATGGAAGAGGTCTATCGCTTCGTGTCCGGCAAGGTCGTCCTCGTGACGGGCGGCGGCGGATCGATCGGCTCGGAGCTCTGCCGGCAGATCGCGGCGCACGGTCCGAAGCAGCTTATCATCTTCGACATCTACGAAAACTCCTCCTATGCGATCCAGCTGGAGCTGCGCGAGAAATACCCCGACCTCGACCTCGTCGTCCTGATCGGGTCCGTCCGCGACAGCCGCCGCATCTTCGGCGTGTTCAAGAAATACCGCCCCGACATCGTCTACCACGCCGCGGCGCACAAGCACGTCCCCCTCATGGAGGACAGCCCGTGCGAGTCCATCAAGAACAACGCGATCGGGACGTACAAGACCGCCTATGCCGCGATGGTTCACGGGACCAAGCGGTTCGTGCTGATCTCGACCGACAAGGCCGTCAACCCGACGAACATCATGGGCGCGTCGAAACGCCTCTGCGAGATGATCATCCAGTCCTTCGACGCGAAGATCAAAGCGGGCCGCGCGGCGGAGCTCCCGCAGCTCTTCACGCATGACGGCGTCGAGAACGCGGACAAGGACGGCACCGGACGCGTCTTCAAGCTGGCGAAGACCGAATTCGTGGCAGTCCGCTTCGGCAATGTCCTCGGCTCGAACGGCTCCGTCATCCCGATCTTCAAGAAGCAGATCGAGCAGGGCAAGCCTGTCACCGTGACACATCCCGACATCATCCGCTACTTCATGACGATTCC
>JAFYBI010000171.1 GCA_017540285.1 Clostridia bacterium
CCCGTCGATGCGGTCGACACCACCGCCGCGGGCGACGTCTTCACCGCCGTGATGACGTACGTGTACCTGCAGAACGGGAACATCCTCTCCGCCGTGAAATACGCGACCTGCGCCGCCGCCATCTCGGTCACCAGGCTCGGCGCGTCCACGTCGATCCCCTCCCTCGAGGAGGTCGTCGCCTACGCGAAGAACAAGGTCGCGCAGGAGAACGGCGAGGCCGCCGACGGAACCGGGGAAGGAGACGCCTGATGGTCATCGTGGGACTCGATTTCGGCGACGCGAGAACGGGCGTCGCGGTGTGCGATCCGTTTGAAATGATGGCGTCGGACGCGGGCTGCGTCGCGGCCGGATCGTATAAAAAGGCCCTCGAGCTGGTCGGCGCGCGGGTGAAGGAGCTCGGCGCGGAGCTGATCGTCGTCGGCAATCCCGTGAACATGAACGGCACGGCGGGACCCCGGAGCGAGAAGTGCCGGGCGTTCGCGCGGGAGCTCTCCGAGGCGACGGGCATTCCCGCGGTGATGTACGACGAGCGGCTGACGACGGTATCGGCGCACCGGATCCTCTCGGAGAACAACGTCCGCGGCAAAAAGCGCAAGGCCACGGTCGACGCGCTCTCCGCGAGGCTGATCCTCGAGGATTATCTGAAATACCGGAAAAACACGGAGAGCCGGAGCACGGAATAACATGAAAAAAGCCCTTTTGATCGTTTTGGCCGCCGCCCTCGTCGTGATCCTGTTGTTCTGGATCGTCACGAGCGGGCGGTACACGGAAGAGGACGCGCGGGATCCCGACACCGTCCGGATCACCGGGCCCGTGATGTCCCGGCGCTTCTCCGACGGATCGCTCGATTTCCGGGCCGTGATCCTCATGCTCCCGGATCTCTCCGCGGGACCCGGGCGGCTGCGCGTCGTCACGCCGTTCTCGGACCGTTATCCCCTGAGGAGCAGCGAGCTCCTCTATTACGACCTGATCCCCGGCCGCGTCGTCCTGTCCTCGCTCGCCTATGACGAGGGCGTGACGGAGACCGTTTACCGCCGCGGCGGCCCGGAAACAACCGATCCCGGCAGTGACGGCGAATCCTCGGCCCCGGTCACGGACTTCGAGCGCATCGTCATCGGTGAGTCGGTCGCGGAGCTCGCGGAGGACGGGGAATACGAGATCCTGTGCACCGACGGCGGCGTCCGCGTGTCCTACTATTACGGCGTCTGGGACGAGGAGGAAGAGGGGTCCCGCGAAGACTGCCTCGAGAGCCGCGTCGAGGGCGGCGAAGACCTGTACGGGCGCATCCTCGCGCTCGCGGACGAATGCGGCCTTGCCGGCTGGGACGGGTTCCGCGGCGAGGACGACGAGGTGCTCGACGGCGGCGGCTTTTCCTTCCGGGCGGTCATCAACGGCCGGGAGATGCGCGCGAGCGGCTCGAACGTCTGGCCCGCGGGCTACGGGACGTTTATCGCCGCGATCCGGGACATCCTCCGGGAGAGGGGCTGAGCGCCGCGCCGGATACATCCATATCGATTTTCAATTTCCGAAAGGAGTACATCATCACATGAAAAACGCAACCCCGATCAGCTGCTGTGAGCTCAAGGCATTCGGCGAGTATCACGCGCAGGACGCCGTCCGTCAGGCGATGACGTCCGTGTTCTCGAAGACCGGCATGGGGAACATGACCTTCCTCACCGATCAGGCGAAGAAGATGCAGTTCTTCTTCAACCACGAGATCAAGACGATGGGCGCGACCAACCAGAAATCCTCCGGCCGCTGCTGGCTCTTCGCCGCGACGAACGTTCTCCGCGAGCAGATCGCGAAGAAGCTGAACGTCGAATCGTTCGAGCTCTCGCAGTCCTGGCTTGCCTTCTGGGACAAGTTCGAGCGCGTCAACTATTACATCGAAGCGATCGTCGACACGGCGAACGAAGCGTCGAACTCCCGCCTCGTCGACTACATCGTCGAGACCGGCGTGCATGACGGCGGTCAGTGGGACATGTTCGTCAACGTCGTGAAGAAGTACGGCGTGGTGCCGAAGGTCGTGTATCCCGAGACCTTCCAGTCCTCGAACACCGGCATGGTCAACCGTCACATCAACAACTACCTCCGCGCCAAGACCTCGACGCTGCGCGCACTCGCGAAGGACGGAAAGGCCGACGAGCTGGCTGCGCTGCGGACCGAGATCCTCGAAAAGGTTTACTCCTTCCTCTGCGCGTGCTATGACGTGCCGCCGACCGAATTCGACTTCGAATACAAGGACAAGGACGACAAGATCCACGTCGAAAGCGGCCTCACGCCGAAGAGCTTCTCGGAGAAGTACGTGGGGGATTATCTCGACCACTATGTTTCCATCGTGCACGCGCCGACGGCGGACAAGCCCTTCGGCAAAATGTACACGGTCAAGTATCTCGGCAACGTCGTGGGCGGCGAACCCGTGAAGCACCTCAACCTCGAGATGGAGGAATTCAAGAAGCTCGTCGTCGAGCAGATCAAGGACGGCGAGATCGTATGGTTCGGGTCGGACTGCGGCAAGTTCGGCGACGGCGACCGCGCCTGCTGGGACACCGAGCAGTTCAACGAGGACCGGATCACCGGGCTGGACACGGCGATGTCGAAGGCGGACATGCTCGACTATCACGTCAGCGCGATGAACCACGCGATGTGCCTCACCGGCGTGAACCTCGACGAGGACGAGAAGCCGAACCGCTGGAAGATCGAGAACAGCTGGGGCGACGGCGGCGCGCAGAAGGGGTATCACATGGCCTCCGACGCGTGGTTTGACGCGTATGTCTTCCAGGCTGTCGTGAACAGGAAGTATCTCGGCGAGAGGGCTGCGCTCCTCGATCAGGAGCTCGTCGAGCTCGAGCCGTGGGATCCCATGGGATCGCTGGCGGACTGACCGGGCGGTGCCCGTGCAGGGGGCCCCTGCGGGCAAATGACGAACTCGCCTGCGCCGGGCGGTGCCCGGGGACAAGAGACGGGCGCACTTCGCACGCCCGTTCACCAAAATAGAAAGTGCGTACCTGAACAAGGTACGCCTTTTCTATTACTTGCGCGCTAACGCTTGCGGATTGTATATCGGC
>JAFYBI010000172.1 GCA_017540285.1 Clostridia bacterium
AGACGCCGCCGTTTTTGAGGATCGTTCGCCGGCTGCCCTCGTTGCCGCGGATGCACGTGATCAGCACGCGGTCGATCCCCCGTTCCCGGCACTTCGGGAGCACTGCCCCGAGCATCCCGACCGCGTAGCCCTTCCGCCGCTCGTCCGGCGCCACGGAATGACCGATGTGCCCGCCGTATTTCGCCAGATAATCGTTGAGCACATGTCTCACATCGATCATCCCGACGATCTTGCCGTCCTCTTCCCGCACATACACATACTGCGTCGACGGAACGCGCCCCTCGGGGACCGTCGCGGGATCCCCGTGCGCCTTCAGATAACCGATCCAGTCCCGCGGATCCTCGAAATTCCGCAGGCCGCCCGTGCCGTCCATCGAATCCCCGCAGTCGAGGAACGCCTTGCGGTAGGCGCGGATCTCGCGTTCATATGCCATGGTCGGTTCGATGAGCTTCAGCATACCATCCCTCCGGGAGCAAAGTCTGTATGGCGGATTATACACCAAAACGCGGAAAAATGCAACCTTCCTGGCGGCGCGCCGAAAAATACATCATTCTTGACAAATCCGGGAAAGTATGCTATACTGCTGTCAGCCATATTTCACGATTCATGCAGGAAGGTGATTTTCATGAAGAAATCCATGCAAAGACTCGCGGCGCTCTTCCTCGCGCTCCTCTTGCTCGCGCTGACCGCGTGCTCCGAGAGCGGGACCAACCCCGAGACGCCCGCGGCCCCGGAAGGCTCCGCCGAAGCGAATCCCGCCGGCAGCGAAGAGCCCTCGCCCGAAGAGCCCGAACGCCTGCAGCCGCACATCCCCGAGACCGGCGACTACGGCGGAGACGAGATCTACTTCCTCGTCTGGGAACTTCCGGACTGGGCGAGCACTGTGCGTCAGTACCGCGACATCTATGCGGAAGGCCTGACGGGCGAGGCGATCAACGACGCGGTGTACAACCGGAACGCGCTGATCGAATCGCGGTACAACGTGAAGATCACGCAGGAGCGGATGAACATCTCGAACATCGACTCCGCAATCGGCAAGGCCGTAACCTCCGGCGATACGACCTACGACGTCGTCTACCCGCGCCTGTATGAAGCGGCGGGCATGTATCAGAAGAACTACTTCCAGAACCTCATGAACGTCCCGCACCTCGACTTCGACATGCCGTGGTGGGACTCCAACTGCGTGGCTTCCCTCTCCACGAACGGGATCCTCCCCGCCGTCGCGACCTCGATCAACGTCAACGACAAGGATGCGACCGCAGCCGTGGCATTCTCCAAGCCGGGCGCGGAGGACAACGGTCTCGAGGACCTCTATACCGCCGTCCGCGAGGGCCGCTGGACCTTTGATCTCGTGGCGTCCCTGTCCGAGCAGTGCAACCGGGACATGAACGGCGACGGCACCGTCACCTACGACGACTACTACGGCTTCCTCGGCAAGAACGACGTGATGACCTCGTTCTGGCACGGCGGCGGCGGTCTGCTCTGCACGAAGGACGAAGAGGATCAGTTCACGTTCAGCTTCGGCACCGAATACGACCTCGACGTCGCGGTCAAGATCGTCAACATGATGCAGCAGCCGTGGTTCTTCAACCAGCATCTGCACTCCGAAATCGACGACACGCAGTTCACCGAGCTCTTCGAGACGGGACACGGCCTCTTCTTCTGGATGCGCCTCGACGAAGTCACGAACATGCGCAACGGCGACACGGACTTCGGCATCCTCCCGACCCCGAAGTACAGCGAGACGCAGGACAAGTATTACAGCTTCGTCTCCCAGCACACGACGGGCCTGTTGTCCATCCCGCTGACGATCGCGGGCGACTCGCTGGACGAGCTCGGCATCATCCTCGAAGCGCTCGCGGCGGAATCGCAGTACACCCTGATCCCCGAGTACATCGAATCCTCCCTGAAGACCAAGTACGCCCGCGACGAGCAGAGCGCGGACATGCTCGACATCATCATCAACAACCGCGTCTTCGACCCGATGGAGATCTACAACTTCGGCGGCTTCGCGAGCACCTTCATGGGCTACGGTCCGAACAACACGACGGACATCGCGTCGAACGTCCAGAAGCAGTCCAAGATCGTCAACAAGTCGATCGAGAAGTTCCTTAAGGCGCTGCTCGGGGACTGACGGTACGAATTCGAATATAACAGAAAAAGAAAGCCTCGTCTCCGGGGCTTTCTCTGTTTTGTCCGGGAATGCGGATCCCGCGCAGAAACACGGCAAAATGCTTTGTGCGGTCCGCATCACGCCTCGATGTCGCACAGCGGGAGGATCTCGTACCCCTGTTCGCGGATCCAGTCGATCGCCATCGGGATCAGCTTCGCGTTCGTCGAGGAGACCGTGTGGAACAGGTAGACGCAGCCGGGGTGCAGCTTGATCTTCAGGTTCTCGAACGCCGCGTCGAGGTCCGGCTGGGCTTTCGTGTCCCAGTCGTTGTACGCGAAGGAATACAGCGCGGTGACGTAGCCGAGCTTTTCGGCATAGGTCAGGACCCAGTTGTTGCAGTTTCCGGACGGCGGACGGAAGTACAGCATCGGCGGCGCGTCCGGGAAGGCCTTGTAGTACTTCTCCTCCAGTCCGATCACCTCGTCGTAAAAGGTCCGGACCGAAACGCCCGTCAGCATTCGTGGTTCAGCGAGTGGTTCGCCACGATGTGTCCCTCGTCGAGCATCCGGCGGATATAGTCCGCGGCGGATTCGACGTAGTAGCCGTTGATGAAGAAGGTTCCCGAGACGTGCTTCTCCTTCAGGGTGTCGAGGATCGTGCCGGTCAGGCCGTCCTGCTCGTATCCGCAGTCGAAGGTGAAGTACACCACCTTGCGCGTCGTGTCGCCCCGGTAGAACCCGCGGTGATCCGACAGGGACTTCAAGGTCGACGCGCCGCGTTCCCACAGGACGGTACTCTCTCCGGTCGTCTCGTCGTACCGCACCTGCCCGGAATACCAGTCCTGTCCGTTCGGCTGGCCGGAATCGTCATAGCCGACGTCGTCGAACGGCACGTTCGGGATGTCGTACATCGTGTCGAGGTTCGCTTCCCCGCTCCGGTCCCGCTTCGGGAAGTCGTAGACGTAGGTCCCGTTCTCAAATTTCCACCAGTGCCCCGCGGTGATCGTCGGGTGCTCGCCGTTCTGTGCCCGCACGGGATCCGGCTGGCCGTCCGGGGTCTCCGTCCCGGGTTCGTCCGGGTCCTGCCGTCCTTCCGTCTCGGGGACGACGGGTACGGTCGTACCGGGGAGCGTCTCCGGCGTCTTCACCGTCTCGGCGGGCTCCGGGTTGACCGTCTTCACCGGGTCCGCCTCTGGATCCGCCGGGCGAAGGGTGCATCCGGCCGCGAGGAGGAGCATGGCGAGGAGGAGTGCCGTGCACCGGGATGCGTTTCTTTCTTTTTTCATCATATCATCCGTTTGCGTCGTCAGTTCCGATGCTGGATCGCGTCCAGCTCTTTTGTTTTCGCGAGAAGCGGTTTCCGCCCGGCGAAGCACACGATCACGCCGAGCGCCGCCGCGCCGAGAAATCCGGCGAACACGCCTTCCCAGCCGAAGGTTTCGGAGATCGCCCCCGTCACCGCGCCCGAGACCGCCGCCGCCGCATAGGAGAAGCAGTTGAGCATGCCCGTCACGAACGCCGCCCGTCCGACCTTGCCGAAGTGCAGGGGGATGAAGGTCAAAAGCATCGTGTTTGCCCCGAGCATCGCCGCGGAGGAGCAGGCCAACAGGATCGTCGCGATCACCGCCTGCGCCGCGCCGCCGTTTGCCTGGCGGAGGAAGACGAGGAAGAGCCCGAGGGTCACGACGCTCACGCCGAACATGACCGCACATGTGCCGAGCTCCCCGATCTTAAACTTCCGCATGACGAATTTCGCGGCGTACGCGCCGAAGATGTTCACGAGCGGCAGGATCGTGCAGATCAGCGAGACCGTCGAGGAGTCGGAGATAAAGCGTTCGTTGAGCGCCGTCGGGATCCAGAGATCGAGGCCGTCCTTGAGCATGCCGTTGAAGAGGATGCCGCCCGCCGCCGCGAGAAGTCCGAGGCAGAGGAGCGTCTTCACGGGCGCCGCGCCGGTGGATTTTCGTCCGTCCTCGCCGACCGTCGCTTCGGGCTCCTTCGTGAAGTCCTTCAGCCCGGCGAAGAGGAAGTAGAGCAGCACGCCCATGACGACGAGGACCGAGCCGCAGGCCGCGAACGATCCGCGCCATCCGGTGTGCTTCAGCATGAGCGCGCAGATCAGATAGCAGAGCACCGTCCCGACGGGGATCGTCGCCGAGAGGGACGCCGCGCTCGCCTGCGCCACCTCCTCCGTCGTCCAGGTGGAGACCGCGCGGATGACGGGCGCCCAGAGCATGGAGCAGAAGAAGCCGCAGAGGCCCCAGAACACAACAAAGAGCGGCACGGCGGACGATACGCTCATCGCGAGGTTCATCCCGCCCGCGAGAACGAGCCCCGCGGGGATCATGAAGCGCGGATGCAGACGGTCGCCGAACCAGCCGTTGACGAGCTGACCGACGGCGTAGGCCGCGAGGAAGCAGGTCCCGATGACGCCGCCCGCCGCCTTGTCGCAGACGCCGTCCGCGATCATGTCCGCGAGACAGACCGACAGCGTCTTCTTTCCGATGTAAACGGTCGTATAGGAGATCCAGCAGAGGATCACGAGGCGATAAGCCAGCCTCGTCCTCTGTTTTTCGTCGTAGTTGTCCATGATGTCCCTCACCAGATCCGATAGGCGCAGGAATCGAGGAGCCGGACCTCGGCGTCCGCGAGGATCCGGGCCAGCTCGGCGAGCCGCCCCAGCACCGGCGCTTCCGTGTGATAATGTCCGGCTTCGACGGTGAAGAGGCCGTCCTCCGCCGCGTCTTCGGCCATGTTGTACCCCGCGTCGCCCGTCAGATAGGCGTCATACCCGCCCGCGAGCGCTTCGGGGATGTAGTCCTTCCCGTCCCCGCCGCAGACCGCGATCCGCCGGATGAGTCCCGCGGGGTCACCCGTCGCCCGGACCGCCTCGCAGCCGAGCTTCTTCTTCACGAGCAGCGCGAAGTCCGCCCCGGTCATCGGGGGGATCTCCGTCCAGCGTCCGAGCGCGTGGCCGTCCGGCGCCTCGGAGACGCCGAATCCGCCGCGGACCTCGAAGCCCAGCGCCTGCATCAGGCAGTCGTTCACGCCGCCCTCCCCCGCGTCGAGCCGGGTGTGGAGCGAGATCACGGAGACGCCCGATGCCGCCGCCGTGAGGATCCGACGACCGCCCGGGTTATCCGGGACCGCCGCCTTCACGCCGCGGAACAGCATGGGGTGGTGGGTCAGCACGCAGTCGAAGCCGTTCTCCGCCGCAAAGCCGATCACCGGCGAGACCGCGTCGAGGGCGACGAGGACCCGCTTCACCGGGGCGTCCGGATCCGCCGAGACCATGATCCCGTCGTTATCCCACGGCTCGGACAGAGTCTTCGGATACAGCGTGCTGAGATGTTCGTGGAATTCGCGCACCGTCATGGCGTGTCCTCCAGAATGGCAAGGATTTCTTTCCGGAGCTGCTCCTCGTCCGCCGTGCCGAGGCCGCCCGCGCGCCGTCCCGCGATCTGCGTTTCGATCCGTGCGAGCCACTCTTCGGCGAACTCCCGGAAGAGGGGGTCCTTCTTCTCGATATTCGCGCGTCCGAGCAGCATCTCGGCCGGGGTGAATTCCCGGACGGCGCCGTCCCAGACACAGTGCATGGCCGTGTAAATCTTCCCGGCGGACCGGCAGAGCCTCTCGTCGAGGACGGCGAATCCCGCCGCGGCGAGGAACAGGCGCAGCTCCGCGGGGGAGGACATGGGCTGCAGGATCAGCCGCACGTCGGGCCGCCTCGTGTAATCGGACGCGCCGATGATGCGCGCGATG
Source organism: Clostridia bacterium (assembly GCA_017540285.1). Taxonomy (GTDB): domain Bacteria; phylum Bacillota; class Clostridia; order Oscillospirales; family CAG-272; genus UMGS1696. Next base: position 5,875 of record JAFYBI010000172.1, read on the forward strand.
AGCTCGCCGCCCATGCCGCAGACATAGATGTCGCCGACGCCGTCCCGCTCGGGGTCGAGGCCGGAGAGGCCGTCCGCCCGCACGAAGCGCATCTTCTCCGCGACGCCGTACTTCTCCGCGTTGGCCTTCGCCCGCAGCAGAGGGCCCTCGTTCACGTCGGAGGCGACGGCGAAGGGAGCGCACCCCGCGAGGAGCAGGGAGATCGGCAGGTAGGCGTGATCCGTGCCGATGTCGGCGGCGACCGTGTCCGCTCTCGCAAAGGAGGCCGCCGCGGCGAGCCGTGGATCCAGATTCATCGTACCCTCCTCCCGGGAAAAAAGGCAGGCATGAGCCCGCCTTCTCCGTTATTCGCCGTCTTCGTTTTTCGATTTCAGGAAGTCATTGAGCTGCTCGATCAGCTCGTCGGGATCGACGCCGTGCACCATGCAGGCTTCCTCCACGGTCTCCATGCGGGAGACGGGGCAGTCGATGCAGTGCATACCGGCGGAAAGGAAGACCTCGGCGGTGTCCTCGTCGTAGTCCACGATATCGCCGATCAGGGTTTCAAGCGTTATTTCCATCGTTCAGAGAATCCTCGCTTTCGGAATGATAACCGGTCGTCCCGGCCCGCCGTTAGTTTGCCTGCGGGAACGGGATTTCATCCGGGACCGTGATCTTTTTGATGTCCGCGCCGAGGGAGCGCAGCTTCGCGCAGATATCGTCGTACCCGCGCTCGATGAGGCGGATCTGCCCGATCTCCGTCGTGCCGGGGCAGGTCAGGGCCGCGATCATCACCGCAACGCCGCCGCGCAAGTCGGTCGCGATCACCGGCGCCGCCGTGAGGGGCGTGCCGCCCTCGATCACGACGATGCGTCCGTCGACCTTGATCTTCGCGCCCATGCGGCGGAGCTCCTCCACATAGCGGAACCGGTTTTCAAAGATGCTTTCGTTGATGTAGCTCGTACCCTCGGCGGTACAGAGGAGCGCCGCCATCTGGGGGTGCATGTCGGTCGGGAAGCCGGGGTACGGGAGGGTCTTCACGGAGGTGCGGCGGATGTGCTCGCCGGAGGTGACCATGACGGCGTCATCGAATTCCTCGACGTCCGCGCCGATCTCGATGAGCTTCGCCGTGACGGATTCGAGGTGCTTCGGGATGACGTTCGTGATCTTCACGGATCCGCGCGTCGCGACCGTCGCCACCATGAAGGATCCGGCCTCGATCATATCGGGGATGATGGCGTAGGTGCAGCCGTGCAGCTCCTTCACGCCCTTGATCTTGATGACGTCCGAGCCCGCGCCGCTGATCTGCGCGCCGCAGGTGTTGAGGAAGTTCGCGCAGTCGACGACGTGCGGTTCTCTCGCCGCGTTGTCGATCACGGTCACGCCGTCCGCGGTCGCCGCCGCGATCATGACGTTGAGCGTCGCGCCGACGGAGGAGAGGTCGAAGAAGATGTTCGCGCCGACGGCTCCCTCGGATTCGATCTCGACGTAGCCGCCCTCGGTCGATACGCGGCCGCCGAGCGCCTCGAAGCCCTTGATGTGCTGGTCGATCGGCCGGACGCCGAAGTTGCAGCCGCCGGGCAGCCCGACCTTCGCGTGGCCGAAGCGCCCGAACTCGGAGCCGAGGAGGTAGTACGACCCGCGGATGCTGCGGACGAGCTCATAGTCGCTCTCGCCGCAGATGACGTCGGTGCAGTTGATCTCCCAGGTGTTGCGGGCGAGCATCCGGATCTTCGCGCCGATCCCGCGCAGGATCTCAAACGACGTGCGGATATCGGAGACGTCCGGGATGTTTTCGAGGACGCATTTTCCTTTGACCAGGACGGATGCATATATAATGGGGAGCGCGGCGTTCTTGGAGCCGGAAATCTCCACCTGTCCAAACAGAGGGTTCCCTCCGTTGATGACGATCTTTTCCATAGACTGGTTTACCGGACCTTTCTGTCGTGCGGTAATGCTTTTGGGGGATGGGAATGCAGGATACCCATAACCTTACATATTATAGCAGTTTCGATGCCGGAATGGAAGAGGAAGGTCGAAGGATTTTCATAAAGTTTAAAACTCATGGAAGATTTCGACAGAAAAAACGACATTTTCCGTCACGTTCTCGTATAAAGCGCACCATCCAGCGCATTAAAAATGAAACTTCCCATGGTATCCGTCACCACCTGCCAGCAGGGGATCAGGCAGAAATCCTCTTCCTCGCCGTAGAAGTACAGCGAATAGCAGAGCGACACCGACTCCACGCGCACCTCCCCGTCGGCGGCGCCGATTTCCTTCTTCATATTGAACAGTATATTGAAAAGGTCGGTCAGTTGTGCAGTGTACGGGACGGCGGGCGTCAGAAAGCACCAGTTCCCCCACGCGCCCGTGACGCGCTCTCCTTCGACGGCGCAGAGCATGCGGCTGCCGGTGACCTGCACCCCGTCGATCGTGCGGGAGCAGAGCGCGTAGCACAGCCGCCCGTCCTCCCAGACGTTTTCGACGACCGTTTCGACCGCCATCGATCCGATCCCCTCGAAGGTCCGGCTTCCCCGGTCGAGAAAGCCCGCCGCGGCCTCGGCGATCCGGTCCCGCCTTTCTCCGCTGACGGCGCGGGAGGAGAACGTCGGTCCGAAGGCATCCCCCTCGCCGGGAGCGGTGCCGTCCGCGCTGTACCGGAAGGAGAAATCGCCGAAGAACTCCATCCGCTCGCCGCTCTCCGTGACGAGGATCTCCCCGTCCGGGACGACGTAGGTGCGGGCGGGCACGCTTCCGGTCAGAAGCTCGGCGACGGTCGCGGCGTAATCGCCGGAGTTGCAGACGTAGACCGCCGCGCTCTGCCGTCTGGTGGAGACGAGCGCCGGGTCGACCTCGATCCCGCTCTGGGCGAGCACGGCGACGAGGTCGGCGGTCTCCGATTCGGGGAGGTATTCCCGCGCACGGGTGACCCGTGCGAGCAGGACGGCGAGAATGAGGCAGGCCGCGGCGAGGATCGCCGAGAGCACGCCCATGACGCGATGCTGTTCCATTCTCTTCCCTCCTTTCATCGAGATCCGTCCGTATCAGAAAATGCGCCGGCTCCTGCCGTTATGCCCGTTTTTCCGCCCGCCACTCCGCCGGGACCTGATCGGAGACGAAATCCGCGCGATAGACGAGCGAGACCCGGTCCGCCGCCGCGCGCACGCCGGTTTTGGACGCGAGCCAGCCGAGGAACCACTCCTCGGAATAGGTCCGCACGCGCCGTCCCGTGCTCTGGGCCGTCAGGGTATAGAGCGACGCCTCGCGCAGGACGCCGTTTTCGAAGGTGGCGGTGAGCGCGGGGGGAATGTCGGCGATGCGGATGTTGTCGAAAACGTAATGGAAGGTCAGGCTGACCGTCCCCCCGTCCGCGCGGATGCCGCCGAGCAAAAGCTTCGCGTCACCGCCCGCGTAATGGCGGTTGACCGCCTTGACCTCGCCCATGAGGATGAGGCATGCCCGGATATATGCGGCGATGCCGGAATCCGCCGCGTATCCGGTGAGATCGGCGAGCCCGACGCCGCCTTCGGAGCTGGAGCGGTACGCGAACGAGGACGCGTGGACATAGAACGCGCCTTGCGTGCCGATATAGCTCTGCGAGCCGTCTTCCTCCTCATGGGAGCTGAGAAGCTTGTCGGGGTTCAGTCCGAACACGCCGAGCATGCGGCCCGTCTCCTCGGCGTTGTCCCGCAGGATGCCCGCGGTGTTGTTCGCCATGAAGATGCCGCGCGTCGTGACGGAGTCGGTGCAGACGGCGGCGATCGTCCCGTCCGTTTCGAGAAAATCAAAGGAAATGAAATAGTCGTACGAGCGGACGAACTGGTCGATATCCTGCGTCGAGAGGATCTCCCGCGGCATGGAGACCGTGACGAGCTTCACGGATCCGTCCGACTGCCGGAACGCGGAGGCCGCCGCATTTTCGCCGTTGACGTAGGGGATGAGGACGGCCTCGGAGACGTAGAAGCCGATGCCCGCGCGGGATCGTTCCGGGGAGACGCCGCGTTCGAGATCGGCGAACAGCGCAATCACCGCCGCCGGCACCTCGGTGTGGTATCGGATATAGACGGCGTGGTCCGACGAGAGCACTCGCTCCCAATCGGCGGCGCTCCCTTCCCGGATGTCGCCGCTGTCGAGCGCTTCGGACAGCGCGGGCGAGAGCATGGCATAGAACTCGGCCATCGTCCGCTCCCCCCCAATGAGGGCGGAGTGCTCTCCCCCGATCGTGACGCCGAGGAAGGCCGGGAGAAAGCAGTCGGAGATATCGGTCGCGTCCACGGTCTTGTCCGCGGTGATCTCGCCGAGATCGAAGGGGACCGTGTCGGCGGAGCTCTGCCGGTAGGCGAGGAAGAGTGCGGTCAGAAGGATGAGGAGCGCGGCGAACAGGAGGGCGGTGAGCGCCGAAAGAAGGTGCTCTCGTCTTCTTTTGTTTTTCAAGGGACGCGCCTCCTTCCTTCGGAAAATGGGGTGTTATCGTTGTTTATGCAATGGCTGCGCCGCTGACGTTTCTTCCGTCTGCGCGCTGACGCTTGCGGATTGTATATCGATCAAGTCGATTGCTTTTTTGTCCTTCCGGACGGGACCCAAGAGGCTTCCGCGGCCAGCCTCTTGGGGATCACCGCCGCCCAAGGCGCGGTTCCTCGCCTTGGGAATCCACCCTTCCTCGGGTTCAACCTCCCTTTTCCATGGGAAGCGTTGTTCAATGAGGCATAAGGCGGTG
>JAFYBI010000173.1 GCA_017540285.1 Clostridia bacterium
CGAGGGGAGACCATGCTCTCCTGACTGTATCATAAACGAAACGCCCGCGGTTTTCAAGGGATTCCGTGTGAAAAAAAACGTTAGATGTAGGATTTGTACAGATAAACAAGTTGCCGCCATTTCGTTTGTGCATTATAACGAACGGACGAGTGTGAAAAAGCCGCGCATCCCGGGAAAACCGGACCGCGCGGCCGTTTTATTAGTGCGACAGCAAACTAAACGTTGGTTTTCAAACGTGCAGCAGCCGGAACACTCGAGCAGCCTGGGTTTCAGGCATCGGAACCCAATTCCGACAAGCTTTTGTTTGCCGGCGGAGCAATAACCGTCAACTATTCTTTGTTTTATCGGCGTTCTCGCGCCGGATCACCAGACCGTATTCGCCCTGCCGCTCGCCGGACCAGATGATGTGCCGCGGACATTTGTCCACGCACTTGTTGCATCCGGTGCATTTGGAATAGTCGATGCGGGCCACGAAGGAGTCCACGGTGATGGCTCCGGCGGGACAGTTCTTCTGGCAGAGCTTGCAGGAGATGCAGCCCACGTCGCAGACCTTCCGGGTGTTCTTTCCGTCGTCCACGGACATGCAGCCCACCCAGTGCTTGGCGTCGAAGGGGATCAGCCGGATGATGTTCTTCGGGCAGGCTGTGACGCAGACACCGCATCCGCGGCATTTCCGGTAATCCACGGCAGCGACGCCTTCCACCACGGAGATCGCGTCGAAGGGACAGGCCGCGACGCAGGTGCCGAGCCCGATGCAGCCGTTCTTGCACATCTTGTCCCCGCCGCCGATCCTTGCCGCGGCCACGCAGTCGGGAACGCCCTCGTAGATATATTTCTTCCGCGCGTATTCGGAGGTGCCGGAGCACATGACCTGCGCGCGCATCCGAACGGTGGGAGCGGGATCGACGCCCATGACGGCTCCGACCTTCGCAGCGACTTCCGCGCCTCCGACGGTGCAGGCGTTGACCTTCGCCTCGCCCTTCGAGATCGCCTCGGCAAGGGCGGAACAGCCGGAATAGCCGCAGCCTCCGCAGTTCGCGCCGGGGAGGCATTCGAGGACGCGCTCCGCTTTCTCGTTCTTCTCCACGGCGAAGATCCGCGAGGCGACGGCAAGCAGCGCGCCCATCAGAAGGCCGAGGCCAATGAAGATCAGAACCGGAATGATAATGCTCATGTGATGATTCCCCATCCTTCCATGAATGAAGTGAAGTTTCCTTCGTCCCCCGGCCGGTCGGGGAGTGCGCGCGGCGGGGACCGGATCAGAATTTCATGCCGGAGAACCCGGAAAACGCCATTGCGGCAAGGCCCGCCGAAATGAGGAGCAGCGGGAATCCGCGGAACGCCTTCAGAGGATCCGCGAAATTGAGTCTCTCCCGCACGCCGGCGAAGACGCAGATCGCCATCGTGAAGCCGATCGCGGCGGAGAAGCCGAAGACCACGCTTTCGACGAAGGAATACCCCTCCTCGATGTTGACGAGGGCCGCGCCGAGGACAGCGCAGTTGGTGGTGATGAGCGGGAGGTAGATGCCGAGGGCGGAATACAGCACGGGGACGTACCGGCGCAGGAACATCTCGATGAACTTGACGAGGGTCGCGATCACCAGGATGAAGGCGATGGTCTTAAGGTATTCCAGTCCGAAGGGCGCCAGCAGGAACCGGTAGACGGCCCAGGTCGCCGCGGAGGCCAGGGTCATGACGAAGGTGACGGCCATGCCCATGCCGAGGGCGGTGGAGGGTCTGTCGGACACGCCGAGGAAGGGACAGCACCCGTAGAAGCGGGAGAAGATGAAGTTCTGGGTCAGAATGGCCGCGAACATGATCATGAGGATATTGCCCATATCATTCGCCTCCCTTTGCTTCTTCTTCGGTCTTTTCCGTCTCCGCTTCCGATGGTACGGGGGCGGCGGGAACGGGTTCGGCGTGAGGTCTGCGCACGATCTTTCCGGTATCGGGGTCGCGCATCAGGAACTCGTGATACCCGCCGTCGATGGCGTCGAGCTCGTGCTTTCTGCGGCGTTCTCTCTCCTCGGAGGAGGTACGGATCTTCTGGACCGCCGCGATCAGGAAGCCGAGGGTCAGAAACGCGCCGGAGGGCATGAGGAAGATGGAGGCGGGGCTGTACCAGTCTCCGAGGATCCTCACGCCGCCCGTGCCGTCCGCGCCCGCGAACAGTCCGCCGCTCCCCAGCAGTTCCCGCACGAAGGCGATGGCCACGAGAGCGAGGGTGAAGCCGATGCCCGTCGCGATCCCGTCGCAGAAGGAGGCGAGGGGGGGATTTTTCGAGGCGAAGGCTTCCGCCCGGGCGAGGATGATGCAGTTGACGACGATCAGCGGGATGAACAGGCCGAGGGCTTTGTTGATCGCGGGGAAATAGGCCTTGATGAGCAGCTCCACCGCGGTGACGAAGCCGGAAATGATGACGATATAGGACGCGATGCGCACCTGCTTCGGGATGATCTTCCGCAGGAGCGAAATGAACAGATTCGAGAAGGAGAGGACCGCGATGACCGCGACTCCCATGCCGAGGGCGTTGGTCACCGAGGTGGTGGTGGCCAGCGTCGGGCACATGCCGAGAAGCTGCACGAACGTGGGGTTGTTCGTGAGGATCCCCTCCTTGAAAATCTGAGGAATCGTTTTTTTCAAAGTCGGCTGCCTCCTGTTACGGGATGATGAATCCGAATCCTCCGCCGCCCGGTGTGCTGGGAGGTGTGTCGTCTTCCGGTTCCGGCTCGGGTTCCGGTTCGGGTTCAGGCTCCGGTTCGGGCTCCGGCTCCGGCTCGGGTTCCGGTTCGGGTTCGGGCTCGGGTTCCGGTTCGGGCTGAGGTTCCGGCTCCGGTTCGGGTTCGGGCTCAGGCTGAGGCTCCGGTTCGGTCACGGCCGGTTCGGGCTCGGGCTGGGGCGTCCATGTGGGTTCCGGTTCGGGTGTCCACGTCGGCTGGGGTTCCGGCTCGGGCGTCCATGTCGGCTGAGGCTCGGGCTCGGGCGTCCACGTCGGCTGAGGTTCCGGTTCGGGAGTCCACGTCGGCTGAGGCTCCGGTTCCGGTTCGGGCTGGACGGGAGCGGGAGGCGTCACGACGGGCTGGGGTTCCGGCTCGGGTTCGGGTTCCGGTTCGGGCTCCGGCTGAGGCTCGGGCTGTTTCGGCTCCGTCTTCGGAGGTTCCGTCTTGGGCGGCTCGGGCTTCGGAGCTTCCGTTTCGACCG
>JAFYBI010000174.1 GCA_017540285.1 Clostridia bacterium
GGCCGCTCCACGCTTTACGCCGTATACGCCTACTTTGAAAAAGCGGCCGGATGTCGGTATTTCTGGGACGGCGACATCGTCCCGCGCCGCGGTTCGCTGCCGCTCGACGGCTTCGACCTCGTCGAATCGCCGCGCTTCGAATACCGCGGACTGCGGTATTTCGCGCACCGCAGCCTGACGCGCTTCCAGGCGGAGCACTGGAATCTCGGCGACTGGAAGCGGGAGATCGACTGGATGCTCAAAAAGCGCCTGAACATGTTCATGCTCCGCATCGGCATGGACGACGTGTTCCAGAAGGCGTTCCCCGACATCGTGGATTATCCGTCCAATTCCGAGCGTCTGCCGGAGGCGGGCCCGGGCTACGACGACCGCACCACCTTCTGGTCGCTGCAGGACCGCGGACAGCTCCGGCATGACCTGCTGGCCTACGCCTTCGCGCGCGACCTGATGCATCCCGAGGACTGCGGTACGATGACGCACTGGTATTCCCGCACGCCGCTGCAGTTTCTGGAAAAGGTCAGGCCCACCCTGCTCGCGCAGGTCACGGGCGGCTACAACCAGCAGACCGGCCTCGTCTGGGATATCCTCGACGACCGCAACCTCGCCAATTACTTTAAGCTCACCGAGGCGCACATCAGGAATTACGGCCGCCCCGAGCTGTTCCATACCATCGGTCTGGCGGAACGCCGCTACTCGGACGACCGCGAGGAGAACAAGCGGCTGAAGCTCTATGTCTACCGCCGCATCACGCGCTATCTGGCCGAGAACTATCCCAACGCGCCGCTGCTTCTGGCGAGCTGGGACCTGTGGATGTACTACACGCCGGAGGAAGTGCGGCAGCTGGTCGCCGAGCTGGACCCCGAACAGACGATCCTTCTGGACTACACCTCCGACACCGTCAGGGACAACAATTTCACGAACTGGGGCGTGGTCGGGAAATTCCCCTGGATCTTCGGCATATTCGGCGGATTCGAGCCGGACAGCGACGTGCGCGGCAATTACGACCTGACCGAAGAGCGGCTGAAGGTCGCCAAGGACGATCCGTTCTGCCGCGGTCTGATCTTCTGGCCGGAGCTCTCGCACAGCGACACCCTCATGACCGAGTACCTGGCCGACAACGCCTGGAGCCCGCTGCGCATGACGATGGACGAGCGTCTGGACAAGTACTGCGACGACCGCTATCAGACCGGCGCCGAAACCATGAAGCGCGTCTGGAAGCACTTCCTGCCCCTGATCAAGCTCAAGGCATGGAGCAACAGGCCGGGCATGGTCCGGCAGGAGCTGTTCTTCAACCTGCTCTCCTCCTTCCGCGTGCCCATGACCGACGAGTTCAGGGCCGACATGGAAGCTACCCGCGCCGCGATCCCCGACGCGCTCGCCCTGCTCGGCGACCTCGGGACCGTTGACGCCGCGGCCGACGATTTCATCCGCCGCGACGTGTACGACATCGCCCGCACGACCTGCGGCCGCATGTTCAATCTGGCGGCGCTGAAGGCCATGGAAGCCGTTACCCGCTGGAGCGGCGGCGAAGACGTGCCGCGCCGGGAGATCGAAGACTGCCTGAACACGGCCGCCGCCCTGCTCGATACGCTGGGCGATATCCTGGCGGGACATGAGGACTATTCGATGTACGAAACGCTGGAGCGGCTCAAAACCTTCAAGCCGGTCAATCCGCTGTTCGAGGCGACGCTCAAGAACAACGCCTCCTGCGGCTACTGCCGTTCCTACATCTACGAGAACGTGCGCTTCCTCTATCAGCCGGAATTCGGCCTGATCGCCGACAATATCCGCAGACATCTCGACGAAGGCAAACGGGAGTTCGCGCTCCGCACCGAGGTGGTGCCGCTTCAGGCCGAGGCCGACCGCCGCTATTTCGAAACCCCGCTCGCCGACCTGCGGCCGGCTGCCGTCAGGCCTCTTCCGGAAGCGATCGGCCGTCTGTCCGCGCTGATCCGCACGCTGTAAGCGCATCTCTGTCACGGACCATTTCAGACAGAGGCAGAATCCCATATGAAGACAAGAATCACCAGACAGTTTCTGGCCGAACGGGCCCGGCAGAAATCCCGGCTGCCCGTGAGCGTCCCGATCCTCGCGGCGCTGTTTCTCGCGGCATGTCTCTTTTTCGTCCCGTTCCCGATCTCCCTGATCCCCGTTGCCGTCGTCGTACTGGCCGCTCTCCTGCTGTACGTCAGATCCCGGAAGATGCAGAAGCAGGCGCCGGATCCCGCCTGCGCGTATCTCCGCCTCAAACCCGTCGCGGATAAAGGCAGCCGGGATGATTACGACGGTGAACAGAGCACCGGGACCGTCTTCTGGCTGACCTTCGATCCCGGCGAGACCGTGTACGTCGACGGCGCGGCCTATCGGGCAGCCGAGCCCGGCCGCCTGTTTTACGTCGTCTATGACGGAAAGACAAACCGGCCGTACGACTGCTTCGACGCGGACCTGTACGAGGCCGACGAGAGCCTTCTGGGCTGAGCGGAAGCACCCCCGATCATGAGAAAAACGGTATGACCGGATCTTTCGAGATCCGGTCATACCGTTTTTTTGTTCCGTGCCGGCAGGGGAC
>JAFYBI010000175.1 GCA_017540285.1 Clostridia bacterium
ATCTCCTGGATACCGTTGGAGACGAGGAAGTGCTTCGGGTCGTCGGTGATAAGCCGCGGCCATACGTATGAGTTCCAGCATTCGATGACCTTGAGGATCGTCACGGTGATGACGGTCGGGCGGCAGATCGGCAGGACGATGCGGAGAAGATACTTGAAATCCGAGGTACCGTCCACCTTCGCCGCTTTATAGATCTCCTCCGGGATCTGCTCGAAATTCTCTTTCAGCAGGTAGATATAGAACACCGACGTGACCGACGGGAGGATGAGGCCCCAGAAGGTGTTGCGCATGTTCCAGTCGGTGATGGTGACGAAATTCGTGATGACGACGAGCTCGTTCGGGATCATCATGAGCGAGAGGAACAGGGCGAAGACGGCATTCTTTCCCCGGAATTCGAGGCGGGAAAACGCGTAGGCCGCGAGGACGGTCACGATCAGCATGACGGCGGTCGTCGCGAGGGTGAAGATCAGGGTGTTGAGAAAATAGCGCGCGAGCGGAACGGCGGTGAAGGCGTCCCGGTAATTCGCGAGGGTCGGGTCGGTCGCGACGAAGCGCGGGATGAATTCCGAGTTGTAGGAGCTGTAGCTCTTGAACGAGGTCAGCACCATCCAGTAAAACGGGAAGAGGACGATCACGGCCCAGACGGTGAGCAGGACGTAAACGACGCCGCGTCCGATGCTCGGGAAGACCCGGTCGGAAGGTTTCGGTTTCATGTTCCGGCCTCCTTTCTCAGACGATCGCGTTCTTTCTGCTGATGAGCAGATTGACGCAGGTGATGGTGAAGACGATCGAAAAGAGGATGAGCGCGGCGGCGGACGCATAGGACGGATAGCCGCCGGAGTTGCCGTAGAGCATGTCGTACACATAGCCGACGATGGTGTTCATCCCCGCGGCGTTGAGATCGACGCCGAAGAGCGCGACGGCATCGCTGTATGCCTTGAACGCGCCGATGAAGCCCGTGATGATGAGGTAGAAGAGCATCGGAGAAATCATCGGGAGGGTGATGCGCCAGAAAATGCGGCGCTTCGAGGTGCCGTCGACCTTCGCCGCGCTGTAATACAGGGGATTGACGGAGGCGAGCGCGCTCGTGAGGATCAGGATCTTGAAGGGCAGAACGATCCAGACGGTGTAGATCGATAAGACCAGGATCTTCGCCCAGTACGGCCCGTCGATAAAGTCGACCGTCGGACCGCCGAACGCATGGATCAGGAGATTGATGAGGCCGTCGGAATAGGCGGTCTTTTTGAAGAGGATCATGAACACCAGCCCGACGGCGAGGGTATTCGTGACATAGGGCAGGAAGTAGATCGTCTGATAGAGCTTTTTCAGGGCCTTGATCGAGTTGAGGCCGAGGGAGATGAGGAGCGCGAGGCCCGTGGAGACCGGGACGGTGATGAGGACGAGGATCATCGTATTTTTCACCGCCTGCAGGAAATACGGATCGCGCAGGACGTAGGAGAAGTTATAGAGCCCGACGCCGAAATACGACTGGGAGGCGGAATTGTATCCCTCTTCAAGCGAATACACCACCACATCGATGAGCGGATAGACCATGAAGAGCCCCAGAAATGCGACAGCCGGCGCGAGGTAAAGCCATGCCTTGAGACCGTATTTCTTCATGTCATGCCTCCGATGCAGTCCGCGGACGGATGCGGTCGCCGGTGACGGGATCGAAGAGATGCGTCTTCGACGGACGGAGGGCAAACCGGACTTCGTCGGGCCCCAGTCCGGCGGCATTCTCCGCGTCGACGATGGCCCGTCCTCCTTCGCCGTCGAGCGCCGGATGGGTGAAGACGATGCTCGTGTCCCGGCCCATGACCTCCACGCGGGAGAAACCGCAGCGCATGGGTCCGCCGGGCGTGGGGACGAAGCCCTCGGGACGCACGCCGACCGTGACCTCCCCGTCGGGTGTCCCCGGCACGTCGAGCACGGGATCCGGGCCGAGGAAGAGCTTTCCCTCCTTCACCGAGCCGGAGAAGAGATTGATTTTCGGCGTTCCGAGGAACGAGGCGACAAAGAGGTTGACCGGATCGTCGTAGACCGCCTGCGGTTTCGAGATCTGATGCACGACGCCCTCCTTCATCACGACGATGAGATCGGAGATCGACATGGCCTCCTCCTGGTCGTGGGTGACAAAGATGGTCGTGATGCCGGTTTCGCGCTGGATGCGGCGGATCTCCTCACGGGTGGCGAGGCGGAGGCGCGCGTCGAGGTTCGAGAGCGGCTCGTCGAGCAGGAGCACGGCCGGACGCTTCACGAGGGCGCGCGCGATGGCGACCCGCTGCTGCTGACCGCCGGAAAGCTCCGCGGGACGGCGCTCCATCAGGCCTTCGATCTGCACGAGCTTCGCCGCTTCAAGGGCGCGCCGCTTCATC
>JAFYBI010000176.1 GCA_017540285.1 Clostridia bacterium
ATACCGCGGGCTGCGCTATTTTGCCCACCGGAGCCTTCACCGCTTCCAGGCCGAGCACTGGGGGCTTGAGGACTGGAAGAAGGAGATCGACTGGATCGTGAAGAAACGGCTGAATCTCTTCATGCTGCGCATCGGCATGGACGATGTTTTCCAGAAGGCCTTCCCGGACTGCGTGCGGTATCCGGACCGCGACGCCCGCTTGCCGGAGGCGCAGACCGGCTATAACGACCGCTCGCTGTTCTGGTCGCTGGAGTACCGCGGCGAGCTGAGGAAGCAGCTGCTGAAGTACGCCTTCGAGCGGGACCTGATGCATCCGGAGGACTGCGGGACGATGACCCACTGGTACTCGAGGACGCCGATCGACTTCCTGAACGCAAAGCACCCGTCCATGCTGTCGGTCAGGGGCGGCGGCACGAGCGGCGAAAGCACCGGCCTCGTCTGGGACGTGCGGGACGACGAAAACCTGAAAAACTACTTCAGGCTCACCGAAACGCACATCCGGGAATACGGCAGCCCCGAGCTGTTCCACACCATCGGGCTGGCCGAGCGCAGCTTCGGCGCGGACCGCGAAGAGAACATGCGCATGAAGCTCTACGTCTACCGGCGGATCGCGGCATACCTGAAGGAGAAGCACCCCCATTCGCCCCTGATGATCGCGAGCTGGGACATCTGGATGTTCTATACGCCCGAAGAGGTGCGGCGCCTGATCGCGGAGCTCGACCCGGAGCAGGCGATCCTCATGGACTACACCTCGGACACCATGCGCGAAAGCAATTTCACCAACTGGGGGATCGTGGGGAAATTCCCCTGGATCTTCGGCATCTTCAGCGGCTACGAGCCGAACAGCGAGATCCGCGGCTTCTACGAGCTGACCAACGAGCGGATCAAAATCGCCAAAGGCGACCCGATGTGCAGGGGCGTCATCCTCTGGCCGGAGCTGTCGCACGGCGACACGCTGATCACCGAATACCTGGCGAAGAACGCCTGGGAGGCCGATACGCCGCCGATCGCCGAGCTCACGGACACCTACTGCGGGGACCGCTATCCCGCGGCCCTCTGCGCCGACATGCGGGAGATCTGGCGCCGCTTCATGCCGATCGTGCAGCTGCGGTCGTGGAATCCGGACAACGCGGTCGCCCACCACGGAAGCGACACCTTCGTCCTGATCCGGGAGCGCGCCCGCTTCGACGGCCAGCCGTATGCGTATTACGGAAGGAGCGCGGAAGACGGCCTCGCCAATCAGGACAACGCGGTATCGGTCCTGCGGAAGCTGGCGGCGCTGCCGGCGGACAACCCGATGGTGCGGCGGGATATTTACGATATCGCCCGCACGATCCTCGGACGCTACGTCGACATCGCGATCCGCCTGGCGGAAACGGCCTGCCTCGCGAAGGACCGGTACATGTTCACCGCCATGGAAGCGGCGCAGGCCCTGATGGGATACCTCAGAGACCTGATGGCGTCGCATGAGGACTATTCGCTGTACGAAAGTCTGCTCCGCCTGCAGCGGACGGCCCCGACCAATCCGAACTTCGAAGTCACGCTGAAAAACAACGCGGAGAACGGATACTGCCGGGCGTACATCTATGAAAACGCGGCGTATCTCTATGTGCCGGAGATGGAGATCCTGTTCTCGGAGGTCAGGAAGGCCTTCGAGAACGATGCGCCCATCGACCGCGACGCCGTCGATCTGCGGATGCGGAAAAACCGGGAACGTTATTACGGACTGCCGCTTTCCGCCATGCAGCCGGAGCATGTGCCGGCGCTCGCGGAGGTCCTGACAGGCGCGGCAGACACCGTCGGATCCATTTGCTTTGCATCGTCAGTCAAATAAAAGGAGGGTATCATGGCAATCAAACACACCGCCGTCAGCTATTACGGCATGAATTACGAGGAGCACGCGAGAGCGGACTTCAGGGAAATGCTGGATCACGGCTGCGACACCGTGATCCTGGCGATCACCGAGTTCGACATGGACTTCTGGTTCCCGAATCTCGGCAACATCATCAAGACCGCCCACGAGGTCGGCCTGCGCTGCCTCGCGGACCTCTGGGGAATCGGCAAATACTTCGGCGGAGAGCAGGTCAGCCTGTTCCTGCAGAACAACATTCACAACCGGCAGGTGTCCGCCTTCACCGGCGAACCGCTGAACGCCGCCTGTTTCAACACCCGCTCCTTCCGCGACTACTTCAAGCGCCTCGCCGTGAAGATCGCGGAGAACACCGAGATCGACGGCTTCTTCTGGGACGAGCCGCATTACGCCCTGCCGAAGTCCTACGCCTCCATCACGGGCGGCGCGGGCGAGGACTGGGCCTGCCGCTGCCCGGTCTGCCAGAAGAAGTTCGAGGAGTATTACGGCTATGAAATGCCGCGTCTCATGACCGACGACGTGAAGCAGTTCCGCTGGCGCGAGGCGCTCGAGATCCTGACCGACACCTCGAAGGCCGTCAAGGAGATCAACCCGAAGCTGGAGATCACCTGCTGCGTCCACGCGACGCTCAACACCTACTACGTCACCGAGCTGCGCGGCTACGACAACTGGGACGCCGTCGCGTCCTGCCCGTCTTTCGACGTCTTCTCGACGACCATCCTCAACTGGGATCTGCCGGACGGCTTCTTCCGGGAGATCACCGAACGCACCGTGCGGGCCGCGAAGAAATACGGCAAGGAGTCCGAACGCTGGCTGATGGGCTACAACAAGATGCCCGCCGACCTTTCCCGGATCGACTGGGCCGTCGATCTGTACGAATCGCTCGGGGCGGACCGGCTCGGCACCTGGACCTACCGGGGCGGCTACGGCACCTCGGTCGCCGCGAAGGATCCCATCGTCCTCTGGGACAAAATCGGAGAAAACTACCGCCGCGTCCTGAAAAAGGATGTGCGCTGAGAACACAGGAGGTATTATGTTACAGGAAAAACTCGATCTGCTGATCAGGAAGTACGACGTCGGAGTCAAAGCGGAAATGAAGGGGAGAGCGGCGGTCGTGATCGACGGCAGAGAATACCCGCTCCAGCCGCACCGCTTCGAGCGCCGGTTCACGGAAATCCGCAAGATGCTGCACGACGGCACGGTCACCGGCGTGTCGGCGGTGCGCTGCGGTCATGTCGCCCCGGCAAACGTGCCGCTCGCCGCGCTGATCGGACGGGAGCTCGACCTCTGCCGGTTCTTCACCGGGCATGAAATCGTCGGCGTGACGGCCTTCATCCGCGACGGACGGGCTGCGACCCTGCTGGCCGAAATGGACGACGGCGTGGTCTGCTCGCTCGAGATCGCGAACACCCTGCCGGCCGGCGCCGAACACATCGACAAGCACGAGATCATCACGGCGCGCGGGCTGGTCTGCGACCGCGTGGTGGATACGCAGATCCCGCAGCAGTCGATCTATCTGTATGCCGGGACGAACGAAGCCTATACCGACGTGGATTTCGAACTCTACGGCCTGAGCGCCGCCGAGGTCGCCGCGGTCCGGTGCGCGTTCGCGCTGGCGAAGGACGAAGGCCTGCGCGAAGAGGCTCTGAGCAGCAAAGCCACGATGGACAGACTGACCGCGTGCGCCCTGGAATCCGCCAAGAGCGGCAAGAGAGTATCGGTCAACTAAGCGGGGGTATAGAGATGGAAAAACTGAAAATCGCCATGATGTCGATGACCCACGGTCATACGAGAAAATACTATCAGGTACTGAAGGAAAATCCGAAGCTCGAGTGGATCGCCGTTTCCACGGCCAACGAGGACGTGAAGCGCGTTTTCCTCAACTCGGTTTCGGGGATCCCCTGCTACGATTCCGACGAAGCGATGCTCGACGCGCATCCGGAGATCGAAGCGGCGGTGCTGGCCAGCGAGAACTGCGAGCATCTGCGCCAGATGAAGCTCTGCGCCGAGCGCGGCATCCACATCCTTTCGATGAAGATCCCGACCTTCGATATGGACGAATACGACCAGATGATCGAGATCTGCGAAAAGAACCACGTGGTCTGCCAGGTCGAACTGGAGCTGCACTACAATCCGGTCGTGCAGCGCATGAAGGAGATCGTGAGCTCGGGTAAGATCGGGAACCTCCTTTCCTTCAAGGCGACGAACACCACCCTCTCTCCGGTCTGGGCGTTCCCGTGGCAGGGCGTGCCCGAGAAGAGCTACGGGAAGCGCGTCCCGCTGAGGGACGGCGATCCCCGCTTCCGCGGAGGCGCGCTCTGCGACCATCCGCATATCTTCGACATGATCCGGCAGGTGACGGGGAGCGAATTCGAATCGCTCTACGCCTCGGTCGCGCCGAACATCCGTCCGGACATCGAGGAGGAGGACATGCTGAACATCGTTGGCCGCATGAAGAACGGCGTGATCTTCTCGCTCGACCCGTCGTGGTCGAACATGGAGGAGAGGCTGAAGGTGCCCGGCCCGGGCTGGGAGGTCGCTCCGAAGCGCATGGAGGTCAACCTGATCCTCTGCGGCGACAAGGGCACGCTCATGACCGACTGCTTCGGCCCGAACACCTACCACAACGGCGCGCCGAACGACCGCTACACCGTCAATTATACCTATTTCGACGAATGGGTGGGCCTGATCGACGAATTCGTCGACAACATCCGCCTCGACCGGCTCCCGAAGATCAACCTGCGCTATCACAGGGAGACCGTGCGGGTGATGAACGCGATCTATGACAGCATCGCGTCGGGAGACGTCGTGACGCTCGCCTGACCATGAAGATCTCTCACCTGACGGAAGAGATCGCCGCAGATCTGACCGGCGGGGCGTACGGCGGTCCGGGGACGCCGTTCCCCACCGCCCGGACCCTCGTCGGGACCTTCGGCGTCTCGTTCGACAGCGCGTCGGGGATCCTCGCGGCGCTGAAGGAGAGGCGCCTGATCCGGCTCGGCGGCAACCGCTACTATGTCACGACCGGCTATGTGCCTCCCCAGACGCCGTACGGCGAGCGGCTTTCCCGCACGCGCCGCGGGTTCCTCGGCCTGATCGTCAACTCCGTCGGCAGCCCGTTCTTTTCCTCTCTTGCCAAGGAGCTGAGCGATGCGTCCGCGCGGGCGGGCTTTCCCCTGCTGATCGCCGACACCGGCAACCAGCCGGACCGGGACCCCGAACTGATCGACCGCTTCGTCGAAGACGGCGCCGCGGGGATCTTCGCCGCGCCGAGCATCGCGGCCGCGCCGGAGTATTACGCCCGCTGCCCGCTCCCGCTCGTCTCCCTCGGGCGGGATCTCGGCATCCCGAACTGCGACGCGGTCACGGCGGACAACCGTGCGGCGGGCAGGCAGGTGGCCGAGCACCTCTGGAGCATCGGCTGCACGCGGTTCGCCTACGTCGGGATCCGGCGCTACCTGCGTGAGGATCCCCGCCTGTCGGGATTTGCCGCGCAGCTGCGGGCCTACGGGACGGAGCTTGCCGGCGACGCCGTGCTCGCGGCGGATCACCTCGCCGACGGCGGACTGGATTACGGAGGACTCTCCGGCGTCCTCGGCTCGCTGCTTTACCGGATGGCGAAGGGGGAGAAGCTCGGGATCTTCTGCTACCACGATCTGCTCGCCTCCTACATCCTCCAGCGGGTGAAGCATTACAGCCATCTTTCCCCCGGGCGCTACCGCATACCGGAAGACATCGCCATCGTCGGCTTCGACGACCTGCCCATCGCGTCGGCCATCGTGCCGCCGCTCACGACCGTGCAGTACCCGTATGCCTCCATCGCGGAAGCCGCCCTGTCCCGCATGCTCGATTACATGAAGAATCCGGCGCATCTGCCCGAAAAACGGGTGATCCCCTCGTCGCTCTGTACCCGGGGCAGCTCGGTCAGGGCCGAAGCGGACACGCCGGAGCCGCAACGGTGAGGTGAATCCATGGGACTGCTGATCATCGGACTCTGCGGACAGTCGGTATTTCTCCGCGTGCCGCATTTCCATTCGCCGGGGGAGACCCTGCACGCCACGGATCTGTTCTCGGAGCCCGGCGGGAAGGGATACAACCAGGCGGTCGCCGCGCGCCGCGCGGGCGCCGAGACCGTGTTTGCCGGGGCGGTCGGGGAAGACCCGGACGCCGGTCTCTGCGAGGAGCGCCTCGTGCGGGAAGGGATCGGCTCCCGCCTGATCCGGAAGCCGGGCCGCACGGCCTTCGCCTGCATCCTCACGGACGACGGCGGGGAGAACCGGGTCACGGTCTACCCCGGCGTTCGCCTGACGGCCGGGGACGTCGGGAGTCTGGAGGAGGAATTCCGCTCTGCCGGCCTGCTCCTCCTGACGCCGGAGATCCCGGAGGAAGCGTTCGCGGAGGCCGTCCGGCTGGCAAAGCGGCACGGCGTGCCGGTCGTGCTGAATCCGGCCCCCTTCTTCCCGTGGGTGAGGCGGTATCTCGCCGACGCCTGGCTGCTGACGCCCAACCGCAGCGAAGCGTGCGCGCTGCTGGACTGTACGGCGGACGACATGGAAGCCCGCATCGCCGCATCGGGACTGAGCCGCCTGGTCGTGACCCTCGGCGCGGACGGGGCGCTGTGCTTTGAAAACGGGAAATCGGAGCATATCCCGGCGCCTCCCGCGAAGACGGTCGATACCACGGGGGCGGGAGACTGCCTGAACGGCTTTCTCTGCGCCCTGCTGCTCGAGGGCATGCCGCTCCCGCAGGCGGTCAAGGCCGCCGTCCGCGCGGCGTCGCTGTCGGTGGAGCACGCGCACGTCCTCGACGGTATGCCGTACCGGGACGAGGTGGTGTGACGGGGGGAGGAGCGGCAGTGAGGACATCCCGGATCA
>JAFYBI010000013.1 GCA_017540285.1 Clostridia bacterium
GCTCTTCCCGAACGAATCCAACTACGCATGGCTCGATGAGCACGCCGAGGAGATCGCGGCCTCTCTCCGGGCATTCGGGGACCCGCGGGTGCTCCGGCTGCTCGTCAAGATGCACGCGCCGGACTTCCCGGAGAAATTCACGCTCGAATACGCTGCCGAGGAAGCCGGGATGCCCGCCGAAGAGCTTGCGCCCGCGCTCGACTTGCTCTTCCCCGACAGCGGGACCGAGATCGAGCTCGAGGAGGGAGAAGCGAAGCTATACCAGTGGTGGAACGGGGAACCCCGCCTCCTTGCCGCGCTCTCGCTCTTCTATCTGAACTTCACCGCGCGGGAGACCGGGACGAATCTGCATAACGGTTCCTTCCGCCCGATCGCTCGCCCGACGGCCCGAAAGGAGGAAAAGAAATGACCTTCGCCGAAAACATCCGCAGATTCCGCACGGAATGCGGCCTGACACAGGAGGCGCTCGGGGAGCGGGTCGGGCTCTCCGGGCAGGCGGTCTCGAAGTGGGAGACCAGCGACGCCTACCCCGATCCGACGCTTCTGCCCGCGCTCGCCGACGCCCTCGGGGTGACGATCGACGCCCTCTTCGGGCATGAGACCCACAGCCTCGAGCGGCTCAGGGAGGATTTTCTCGCCATGCTGCGTGAAACTCCGCTTAAGGAACGCCGCTCGCTCCTCTTCAAAGCCCTCGCCGCGCTCTTCCGCACGGAAGTCGGCCGCGGGGCCGTCAGCATCGACAAGGTGAGCGAGGAGAGCGATTATCGGATCGATACGAGCGACGCCGCCGGGTTTCTCTCGGAAAATGAGAATTTCCCGTTCCTCACCTTTGGGCTCCGACCGCCGGAGGGGTGGGAACCGGTTTGCTGCGACGAGCGCCTCCCCGGATTTCTCGCGGCGATCGGGGATCCCGACGTGCTGAAATGCGTCCTCTGGATCTTCGGGCATGAGACGAAGCCCATCGAGGCCTCGCTCCTCGTGAAGAAAGCAGGCGCGGACCCGACAAAAACCGACAAGATCCTCGAAAAGCTCGTGAAGATCGGGGCGATCGGTCTCGAGACCTACGTCATCAACGGACGGGAGCGCATCATCGCGGATACGAACCATGCCTGCGGAATCTATTTCAAAGGCGCGATGCGTTCCTTCCTCAGCGCCGCCCGTGTCCTCACATCCTGCAAAGCCGGCACGCACTATCACGAGAACAACTCCGACCCGCCGTTTTTGAAGTACTGAATCACATTCCCCTGTCCGCCTGCGGTTTTTTTCGGAAAACCGCAGGTTTTCTCTGTACAAACCGGGAAAAGTGTGCTATAATCAAACCGAGATTATTTCAACCGAAAGTGCAATATGAAAAAATACACCCGACTTCTTCGTTTCGTGCTCTGGTTCCTCGTTCTCGCGTGGATGGCGGTGATCTTCTGCTTCTCGATGGAGAATGCCGACGAATCCTCGTCCACGTCCGGCGCGGTGATCCGCTGGCTCCTCGAACGCTTCGACAAAGGCTTCCCCGCCCTCTCCCCCGCCGAACAGTTCGCGAAGATCGAGGAATGCTCCTTCGCCGTGCGCAAGCTCGCGCATTTTCTGATTTTCACCGTTCTCGGGCTCCTCGCGGCGGCGGCGTTCTCCGTCGATCTCGGCACGAAGAAAGCGTTTCTCGCCGCCCTCGCCCTCGGCATCGTCTACGCCGCGGCCGACGAGATCCATCAGGCGTTTGTCCCCGGCCGCGCGTGTCAGCTCCGCGACGTTCTGATCGACGCCTCCGGCGTTCTTCTCGGATCGGGCTGCTTCACGCTGATCCGGCACCTCCGCGCCGGTCGGAAATCCCATCGATGAAATCGGCGCGGCGGCTTCCCCCTTCCGTCATCATTTCTGACTCATTACTTCTCAAAAAGGAGGATTTTCCATGGCATTTTTGGAAGTCAACTTCTTCTCCGACGTGCTCGGCATGGCGATGTCGATGAACGTGGTGCTCCCCCAGCGCACCCGCGGCAACATCGGCGTCACACCCGGCGAGACGGGTGCAGCCTTCCCCACTCTCTGGCTGCTCCACGGCATGAGCGACGACCACACGATCTGGATGCGCCGCACGTCGATCGAGCGGTACGCGGAGGAGCACGGCCTCGCCGTCGTCATGCCCACCACCTATCTCGGCTGGTACACCGACATGAAGTACGGCTACCGCTACCGGACCTTCCTCGGCGAAGAACTGCCGAAGATCTGCCGCTCGTTCTTCCCCGGCATGAGCGCGAAGCGGGAGGACAACTACATCTCCGGCAATTCGATGGGCGGTTACGGCTCTCTCGCCCTCGCGCTGACCTATCCGGAGAACTACGGGGTCTGCGCGCCCCTCTCCGCCGCGTTCGATCCGACGCACCTCTACAATCCCGAGCATCCGGAAAACACCTTCTTCACGGATATCTACGGCCCGATCGACGAGTTCGCGGGCTCCCCGAACGATCTCTTCCACATGGCCGAGGTCCGCGCCGCCGACGGATCGCCCCTTCCGAAGCTCTTCATCGACTGCGGGCAGAGCGACTTCCTGCTTGCGGACAACCATCGGATGCGCGACCATCTCACCGCGCTCGGCTATGACCTCACCTACCGGGAACCGGACGGCGCGCACACCTGGGGCTTCTGGGACCGCGAGATCCAGAACGTGCTGAACTTCATCGACGAAACCAGAAAGGAGATCTGACATGGCGCTGGTACATACGCATTTCTTCTCGAACGTCCTCGGGCGGGGCGTCGGATGCGAAGTCATCCTGCCCCAGAAATCCACCCGTCTCATCGGCATGGAGACCACGGAACGTGCGCGC
The DNA here is from genome assembly GCA_017540285.1 of Clostridia bacterium. Classification (GTDB taxonomy): domain Bacteria; phylum Bacillota; class Clostridia; order Oscillospirales; family CAG-272; genus UMGS1696. The sequence continues at coordinate 2,817 of JAFYBI010000013.1, forward strand.
ATCCCGGTCCTGTGGCTGCTCCACGGCGCGTCGGACGACGAAACGATCTGGCAGCGGCGCACGTCGATCGAGCGGTATGTCGCGCCCCTCGGGATGGCGGTCGTCATGCCCGGCGTCGAGGTCTCCGGCTATGCGGACCTCGCCCACGGCGGCAAGTTCTACAGCTATGTCGCAAAGGAGCTGCCCGCCGTGATGGAGGGCTTCTTCGGCTTCTCCCGCGCGCGGGAAGACAACTTCGTCTGCGGCCTCTCAATGGGCGGCGCGGGGGCGCTCAAGATCGGCCTCGCCAACCCGGAGCAGTACGCCGCGATCGGCTGCCTCTCCGCCGGGATCTTCAACCGCCGTCTGCCCGCGGACACCATGCACATCGATCCCGAAAAGGACCGCGGCATGTTCGTCCGCTACGACGGGCGCAATCTCGAAGGCTCCGAGGAGGATCTCATCGGCAACGCGAAGCGGATCGTCGCGGACGGGCTTCCGGTCCCGCGCATCTACCACTCCACGGGCTCCGAGGACTTCCTGCTCGATTCCGCGCACTTCACCCGCGACTTCTTCACGGGCTTCGCGGGCAATCCCTTCGATTATGTCTATGAAGAAGACCCCGGCGCGCACACCTGGGAGTACTGGGACGACCACATCCAGCGCTTCCTCGCGTACATTGCCAAATAAAAACCGTTTGTGAGCAAACTATTATATCGTCATTTCGGATTTGTGATCCGAACATGAAGTTTATTTCACAAAAAAACGTCCGCACCCTTGATTTTCCCCTTCAGTCATGCTATAATACCATGAACAGTATCTTCATACTGCATCATCATCAAAAGGAGTTTGACCATGAAAAAACTTCTCACGCTGGCTCTTGTCGTCATGATCGTGGCCGCGCTGGCGATCAGCGTCTCCGCGAATTCCGGCACGGGCTACACCATCACGGCTGCCCGCGGTACGCCGACGGTCGACGGTGTCAAGGATGACATCTGGGACACCACCGAAGCGCAGACGCAGGACCGTATCCGTTCCGGCGATGACACCGGCACGCACGTCACCATCCGTTTCCTGTATGATGACGAAAACCTCTACTATCTCGGCGAGGTTCCGGACTCCTCTCTCTGGACCAAGGACCTCAGCGTTCCGTCCATGACCTGGCAGATGGACGGCTCCGAGATCTGCCTCTCCCTCTCGAACAACTCCGCAGGTTCCATTGACACCGCGACGGACGCATGGGTCGGCGTAACGCCTTACGCGGACTTCTATTCGTCCCAGGCCAACTGGCTCGTGGGCTCCGGCGCCGGCGTCAGCGATGACGGCGAGACCTTCGACGCGCAGTTCATGGAAATCCACACCTCTCTCGAAAACGATCCCGACAACGAAACGGCCAAGCCGTATTACGTCGAAGTCGTTTGGCACATCAAGGCTTACGACGAGCAGTATGCGCCGAAGGAAGGCGTGACGTACGGCTTTGAAGTTTCCTATAACGACAATGCCGATTACAACGGCAGAACGATGTGCATCGGCTGGTCCGACGTCTCCGACTCCGCCTCCACCAACCCGTCCGTCTGGGGTGAAATCGTTCTCGGCGGCAGCGGCGCTGCTGCAGGCGCTGCTTCCGGCGATGCGCCGACGCTCCTCTGGGACTTCAACGAAGATGAAGCGATGTCCGAGGACATGGGCGCGAACTCCAACAACGCCGTGTCCTTCTGGGGCGAAAAGGATGACGCGGGCAACGATTACTACGTCTTCGTGGCCGGCGGCAATGACCCGTACGTCTCCGTCGACCTCGACGCGGAAGACGTTTCCGATGTCGTGTGGTGCAAAGCCCGTGTGAAGAACCCGGGTCCGGCGACCGCGATCGAGCTCTTCGGCCACACCGACGGCCGCGGCCTCAACGGCTCCGAATGCACGCACATCAACGTCGCTTCC
>JAFYBI010000177.1 GCA_017540285.1 Clostridia bacterium
CCGGTCGACGTATCTGCTCATCCGGAAGAAGTAGCACTCCTCCTTCATGCGCTGGACCTCGCGGCCGCAGTCAGGGCACTTGCCGTCCTTCAGCTGGGTCTCGGTGAAGAAGGATTCGCAGGGGATGCAGTACCAGTCCTCGTAATAGCCTTTGTAGATGTCGCCCTTGGCCAGCATCTTCTCGAAGATGTGCGCCACGTTCCGCTCGTGGTCGGCGTCCGTCGTGCGGATGAAGCGGTCGTAGGAGACGTTCATCGAATCCCAGACGGACTTGATGGAGGCGGCGTAGCGGTCCACGTATTCCTTCGGGGTGATGCCCGCTTCCTTCGCCTTGTTTTCGATCTTCTGCCCATGCTCGTCGGAGCCCGTCACGAAATGCACGTCGTACCCGCGCAGTCTTTTATAGCGCGCGATGGCGTCGGCGGCGACGATGTCGTAGGTGTTGCCGATATGCGGCTTATAGGAGGCGTAGGCAATGGCGGTGGTGATATAGAATTTTTTCATTCGGTACCTCGTCAGTCGTATAAATCAGAGCTTTTCGCCGAGGACCCACACGGATTCGATCTCCGGGTGTTCCCTGTCGGCGATCATGACGATGTCGGCGCGGCGTCCGGCGGCAAGGGACCCGCAGGAGGAGGAAATGCCGACCATTTCCGCCGGATTGGAGGTGGCGCAGGGAAGCGCGTCCTCGAGCGTGCGGCCGGTGAAGCGCATGAAGTTGCACAGCGCCCGGAAGAGATCGAGCGTGCTGCCGGCGAGCGCTCCTTCGGCGTTGACGGCCCGGCCGTTCTTCACGTACACGGGCAGGCCCGCGATGCCGTATTCTCCGTCGGGCATTCCGGCCGCTTCCATGGAGTCGGTGATGAGGACGAGCTTGTCCTTCGGCTTGACGCGGGAGGCCAGCGCGATCATGGCGGGGTGCGAGTGCTCGCCGTCGCAGATCAGCTCGGTCCACGCGCCGTCGGTCATGAGGGAGGCGATCATGTTGCCGGGCTCCCGGTGATGGATCGGCCGCATCGCGTTGAAGGTGTGGGTGAAGGAGGTGACGCCCCATTCGACGGCCCGCTTCGCCTCGTCCCAGGTCGCGTCGCTGTGAGCCATGCCGACCGTCGCGCCGAGCCGCACCGCCGTCTTTACGAATTCCTCGCCGCCCTCCAGCTCCGCCGCGCAGGAGACGTGGACGGGGAGGGGCAGCATGTCGGTCACGAGGGATTCGAGCTCGGCGGGATCCAGCGGGAAGAGCAGCTCCGTGGCGTGGGCTCCGCGGCGCTTCGGATTGAGATAGCGGCCTTCGAGATGGATTCCGGCGAGGGTGGCCATGCCGGGAACGGAGGCGCGGTTTTTGCCGATCCAGCCGATGGAGCTTCGCAGGGAGGACATTTCCGCCGAGGCGAGCGTCGCCATGAGGGTCGTGGTCCCGGCCTTGGCGTAGGATTTCCGGAGCGCGGCGACCTTTTCGCCGTCCACGTCGTTGAAATCGAAGCCGGAGCGGCCGTGGGTATGCACGTCCACCAGCCCCGGAAGCAGATACCGCCCGGAGCAGTCCACCGTCCCGGCGTCCTCCGGAAGCGGGCCGGCAAACGCGGGATCGACGACGATGCCGTCTTTCGCGAGCAGATCGGATTTTATGAAGCGGCGTTCCCGGGTACAGTACACGGAGCCGTTTTTGAAGAGAGTCGTCATTTTGTTCACCTTTCTGTCGGTTCTCATGATGGGAAAACATAATCCTGCATGTTACCGTTATTATACCAGAAAATGTTCCGGTTGACAAGGCGTTTTTGCTGTGCATGTTCAACAGGATTCTGCCGTATGCGCATAAAGTTTGCCTGTAAAATATACGAAAATCCGGGGTCCCGTTCAAAGAAAATCCAAAATAGATGTTCGGGGCCCCGGTTTATAAGTACAGATTACCGTCCTTCGCCGCACTGCCACGAGATCCAGCCGGAGGCGAAGGGATCGCGGCGGCGTTTCAGCTCCTCGATGAGCCTGGCGCCGAGGTCCTTCATGACGTCCTTGTAAGCGGGATCCGCGGCCCGGTTCACCTTTTCGCCCGGATCGACGGTCAGGTCGTAGAATTCGTCCGTGTCGGTCAGGTTCCAGATGTACTTGTATTTCTCCGTCCGGATGCCGCGCTGGGTGAACAGGCCGAACTGCTGGCCGTTCGAGGAGAAGACCGCGTATTCCGGAGAAGCCGTGCCGTCCGCGTAATCCGTCGCCGGACGTCCGTGCCGTTCGCTTTCGGCCTCCATGCCGACGAGCTTTTCCACGGTCGGCGCGACGTCGAGGGAGGAGCAGGCGAAGGAGGAGATGCGCGCGGGCTTGATCCCGGGGGCCTTGACGATGAAGGGCACGTGCACCACGCAGTCGTAGAGGATGTAGTGCTTGTCCATCATGCCGTGGTCGCCGGAGGTGTCGCCGTGGTCCGCGAGAAGGATGACGAGGGTGTCGTCTGCCTGGCTGGTCTCGTCGAGGGCGTCGAGGACCCGCCCGATCGCCGCGTCCGTCTGGGAGATCATGCCGTAGTAATACGCGGCGGTGACGGAGAACTCCTCCCATGTCCGTCCCTCGAGGTGCCAGTTTTCGATCTGTTTCTTCTGGATGTAGGGCTTTCCCTCGAGCGTGTCGCCGAAGCCGGGCCACGGTTCGATGTCCTCCGGCCTGTACATCGTGTCGAACGGCGCGGAGGGACGGCAGGGCAGGTGCGGATCGGTGATGTCAACCCAGATGTGCCACGGGCTGCCCGCGTTTTTCCGGATGAAGTCCGCCGAACTTTCGCAGATGCGGTACGTCTTCGTGTCCTCGAAGGCGATCGGGTTGGAGCAGCCGAACCACGAATTCGGATAATCGATCCGGCCGTATTTTTCGCCGATCTCCTTCGACCACGCCGTGCCGTCGAACACCATTTCGTAGCCGAAGGCGTTTTCGTTTCCGTTCGGCGAGGCGTCCCAGTGCCCGGCGAAGCCGCAGCGGTATCCGCGCTTCTTCAGCTCGGACACCCATGTCGGAACGGCCGGATCCGCGCCGCGCGTATTGATGAAGTTGTAGTTGAAGAGCGCGCCGATGCAGTCGGGCTGGACGCCGGTGAGCATGGCCTGGCGGGATGGCGCGCAGACGGGCAGGGGGGTATAGGCGTTCTCGAAGAAGAGGCCTTCGGCGGCGAGCCGGTCGATGTGCGGGGTCTTCACGGGACGGATGCCCGCCGCGCCGACGCAGTCATACCGCAGCTGATCGGTGACAATAAAAAGGACGTTCATGTTTTACCTCTTTTGCGTGCGCTTGTCTGTTTTTCTTTCAATATAGAATATTGAATTCTTCTTTTCGGACGGGACACAGGATACGGGACAGCGGGGAGCGGGAATAAAGCGGAACGGCTCCGGTTTCCCGAAAAGGATGAATCAAAAGCCGTACACCGCCACCGCAATGCTGTTCGCGGGGAGTCCGTCCGCCGGATCCGCTTCCTGGAGCCGTCTTGTTTCGTCCGTGATCCGGAAGGATGCGAGCTTTCCGGAGAGCCGCGGGGAGAAGGGAGCCGCCTCGCCGTTCGTGTTCGCCAGTACGAGAACCGAATCTTCCTCCCCCTTTGCCGCCGCCGCGTACACGCCCGGCCGGTCGGAGACAACGTCCAGCTGCTCCCCGCGCCGGTACAGCTCGTTGAACGCCAGAAACGCGTCGTAGGCCGGATACGTCTCGTCCTTCATCGGATCGAACAGGCCGCCGTACACCGAAAGACCGAACCGCGCGTCGTAAAACATCGCGGAGTCCACCGGCTCGTTCTGCATTTTGAGCATCCACCCCATGATGAGGGCGGCGTGCCGGGCGGTCCCGCGCAGCTCGTGCGA
>JAFYBI010000178.1 GCA_017540285.1 Clostridia bacterium
CGCCGCCCCGCCCGATGATGAGCACGTCGGCGGAATCGGTCCGGTTGAAGTAGGCGAGCCCCGCGATGAGCTGCTCCGGCGCATCCGCTCCCTGCACGAGCGCGGGATAGAGCTTGATCCCGGTCATGGGGAACCGCCGCCGGGTCACGTTGATGATGTCCCGGATCACCGCGCCCGTGGGGCTGGTGACGACCCCGATGCGGGCGGGAATCTTCGGCAGCGGGCGCTTTCGGGCGGGCAAGAAAAGTCCCTCCGCCTCGAGCTTGTTTTTCAGCTGTTCAAAGGCGATCCAGAGCGCGCCGACGCCGTCCGGCTCCATCGTGTCGCAGTAGAGCTGGTACACGCCGTCGCGCACGAACGCCGAGAGGCGCCCCCGCACCGTGACCTTCATGCCGTCCTCCGGCAGGAATTTCAGGCGCGCGGCAGCCGAGCGGAACATGACGGCCCTGAGCTGGCTCGCCTCGTCCTTGAGGGTGAAATAACAGTGTCCCGAATAGTGGTTTTTGAAATTGGAGATCTCGCCGCGGACCGTGAGGTTCTGGAGAGGCGCCGACGAATCGAGCATCCGCTTCACGAATTCGTTGAGCTGGCTCACCGTCAGGGCGTCCGGCGTCCTCGCAGCGCGGGAGGAATAATAGATCTCAGCCACGGCGCATCGCCTCCTGTGTCAGCCACGCGACCCCGGCCGCGTTGTCCGAGGAATAGGCCGCGTCGGCAAACATGCCGTATTTCCCGAGGGTACGGCGCACGGTCTCGGAACTCATGACGCCGCCCGCGTAGATCACCGGGAGACGGCCGTACCGCTCAAAGGCGCCCTGCGTCATTTTGGCGAGCGTTTCGGCGACGGAGGCGAGCACGAACAGCGATACCGCCGCCCGGTCCCCGGTTTCCCGCCAGAGCGCGGCCGCCCGGTTTTCGAGCCCGGAGAGATTGCAGCGGAGCCCGTCGACCGAAACCGCCGCGCGGACAGGCTTTTTCCCCTCTTCCAGAGCTGCTTCGGCGGCGCGGTCCAGAGAAGGTCCCGCGGGAAAGGGGAATCCCATCATCACCCCGGCGCGGTCGACCGCCTGACCTGCGTTGATGTCCTTCGATCCGCCGATCTGTTCGATCGAGAAGATCCTTTCGCCGTCAGGCTTCACGAGCAGGAGATCCGTGGTCCCGCCGGAGACGTGGAACGCGAGAAACGGCTCCGCGAGCAGCGCGTCCCGGTCGGCAGCCTCGTTCCGGCAGGCGGAGGTCAGCGCCGCCATGACATGCCCGGCCTGATGCGAAAACCTCAGAAGCGGCACGCCGAGCGCACGGGCGGTCATTTCCGCCGCCGAAACGCCCGCGAGAAAGCACGGCATATACGAGCCCTCCGCGTCGCGCGGGGTTTCCGACACGCCGACGGCGGTGAGGGGATCGTCCGGATGCGCCGCGAGGACTTCCCCGACCATCCGCGCGGCTTCGGGAAGTCCGCGGACGTGATGAAAGACCGCGTCGCTCTGCCGGAGCCCGCGTTCGCCTTCCTTCACGGGCAGGGGGATCTTCGCGTTGAGGAGCGCGTCCCCGTCCCGGGAGATCAGAGCGGCAGAGGTCGTGTAGTTGCTCGTGTCGATCCCGAGGATCATGATTCGATGAGCCCCCGTTCGCGCGCGATTTTGTTCAGGATCCCGTTGACGAACTTCGGCGCGCTGTCCTCGTCATAGAGCTTGATGATCTCGAGCGCTTCGTTGATCGCGACCTTCGGCGGCACATCGGCCTCGGTCATCTCGTACACCGCCATGCGGAGCACGGAACGGGTCGAGGTGGACATGCGCGAAAGCTTCCAGTTCTCGCTCGTGCTCTCGATTTCGCCGTCCAGCGCCGGAAGGGTGCGGCATACGCCGAGAAAGACCTCTCTGACATAGTCCGCCGCGGGCTCCTCGGTGATGTCGATAAACGTGTCGTAAAAAGCTTCGGGATCGGTATCCCGGTCAAATTCCCTGGCAAAGAGGAGCTTGAAGATCAATTCCCGGCAGGCGTGTCGGGAGAGTTTTTTGTTGTCAGACATGGTGCACTCCGTACAGTTCCGTCCCGGGATCGCCTCCCGGACAATTCCTGTATATTATACTATAATTATTCGTTCCTGTCAATCGATATTCATTCATTTATGGGTAGAATTTTATGCATGATCCGCGCTTTCCTCCCCGCCGCCCGCGCAAATTTACGGTGTGTTCTCGCCCGCTCCAAGAAAATTTCATGTTTGCGTGGTAGGATGGTGTCAACAAACCCGAACCGGGAGGCCGTCATGAAATTCCTCTCCGCCGCGCGCCGCACGCTCACCGGCGCCTGCGTCTTCTACACCGTTCTCATCACCGCCGCGTACTTCCTCGGAACGTCCGTCAACGCCGCATGGCTCCCCACCGCGCCGACGGTCGTCTCGCTGCTCGTCTTTTCGCTCTGGCTCGGCCTTTCCCGGGAATTCCTCTCGTCGGACCTTCTGACCGCGCCGATCCGGGTGGTTCTGCATTTTCTCGTGACGTTTCTCGTCTATTTCCTGACGTTCCTCACGCTGGGCGGGTATCTGAAAAACGGCGGTTCCCTCTTCACGGCCGCCGCGGTCTACGTCTTTGTCTACGCCGTCTGCGCGGTCGTCGTGCTGCTCTGGCGGTGGCTGACGGCGGAAGCGGCCTCAAAAGCGAAGCCGTACAAATCCCTCTTCGCCGCGCGGGAGGGGGACGAGCATTACACGCCGCAGTTCGGGGATGACCGGAAGGAGGGGCGGAAATGACGTCCCTCTCCGTCATCGCGCGCGTCCGCACGGATTTCCCGGAGAAATTCGGGCTGCCCAGGCAGAGCGGCATCGTCCCGGCGCTCACGGGGACCGTCGTGTTCGAGGAGGCATACCGCGTGCCGGACGCTCTGCGCGGGATCGAAGGATTCTCGCATCTCTGGCTCCTCTGGGGCTTCTCGGAAGGCTTTTCCTCACAGAACGAGCCGAAGCCCTGGTCGCCGACGGTCCGTCCGCCCCGCCTCGGCGGCAACGCGAGAATGGGCGTTTTCGCGACACGCTCGCCGAACCGCCCCAACCCGATCGGACTTTCGGTCGTGCGGCTCCTCTCCGTCGAGCGCGATCCCGCGCTGGGACCGGTTTTGAAGGTCGCGGGGATCGATATGACGGACGGGACGCCGGTCTACGACATCAAGCCGTACCTGCCCTTCGCCGACGCGATCCCGGACGCGGTCGGGGGTTACGCGGACGCCCTCGACGGGGACCGGCTGACGGTGGAGGACCCGGACAACCTGCTCGCCCTCCTGCCCGAGGAGAAGCGCGCGCCGCTCACGGCAGTCCTGCGAGGCGATCCCCGGCCGTCGTACCGCGGCAGACCGGGCGGCGGGGAGGACGAGCGGGAATACGGCTTTCCCTACGCGGGGTATGAGATCCTGTTCCGCGTGACGGGAGGGACTCTCACGTTGTGCGGGATCAAAAAGAAATGACGCGGAGCCGAGGCTCTCGCGTCATCTTTTTGATGGATCCGCGCCTTTATTCGAGGATGTTGCTCGTGATGTAATCGACGCCCCAGGAGATCAGCATCGCCGCCTTTTCGGGATCGTCCACGGTCCAGCAGTTGACCTCGATCCCGCGGTCGTGGCATGCCTTCACGCGCTCCTCCGTCAAGGCAGTCCACGCAATGTCGAGGTCCATTCTGCGCTCCGCGAGCATCTGCGGGTAGTCGTCGTTCCAGCTGCCCGCGAGGAACTGGCACTTCTGGTCCGGCTTCACGTTCCGCACGAGATCGAGGTTCGCGATGTTGAACGCAATGAACGTCGTGTTCTCGAGATACCCGTCGAAGATCGCGAGGATCTGGCGGATCTCGTCTTCCGTGAAGTTCGATTTCAGCTCCGGCACGCAGTGCTTGCCGTATTTCTCGCAGATCTTGCGGTATTCCGCGGGCGTCGCGAGCCGGATCTCCGCGCGGTCGCTCTTTCCGTCCGTGTCGCGCAGCGTCAGGGCGCGCAGCTGTGCGAAGGTCGATTTCTCGATCACGAGATCGACGTCGCAGATACGTCCCGTCCTGCCGTCGTGGTTGCACATGAATTGACGGTCGATCGTGCGCCAGATATCCGTCTCCACACCGAAATGCGTGCGGTTCCCGGCGGCGATGAACGCGGCGGCGGTGTTCTCGCATTCGAGTCCGCTCACCCCGCGGTGCGCGACCATGAGGGTCTTTCCCTTTTCGGGGATCTTGATGGTGTCTTTTCTCATCGGTATCTCCTTCGCTCGGCGGCGTCATGCCGCCTTTTTTTCGTTCGTGTCCATCATAGCACAAACAGGTCCTTTTGTCCAGAGGATCGGCGAAAAAACCGGGCTCCCCTTCCAAGAGGAACCCGGTTTCGTTCAGCTCATTTCGATTTCCTTGTCGTAAAGGATGCTGTCGATCACGCTCATCGCATAGATCGCGTAGGCGACGTAGACGATCGTCACCGCCGTGCAGATCACCAGCACCGCCGGAAGGTTCACGAGCAGATATCGGAAGGCGCAGCACATGACGTCGTGGATGATCGCGAGGACGGAGAGGAGCAGGAGCTTGCCGCCGATCGTGTTGTACGTCTCGAGGTCGCGGTTGCGCTTCGAGTACATCGCGTTGTCCGTCTGGATGCCGGAGATCTCGAGGTGCGCCTTCACCGCCTTCATCAGGGCGGCGAGGAAGAAGAGCACCGACGCCAGCGCCAGCACGTGCTCGACCGTTTCGAGCATCGCGATGCGGTAGTACCGCGTGTAGGCCTCCGTGACCCTGAGCGTCGCCTCCGGGCTGTAATCCGAGAAGTACCGGATCTCGAGGATCATGTTGAAGATCGAGAGCACGGCGCGGGCAGCGGCAAGGATGATCGTGATCATCGCGCCTTTTTCGTATCTCGCGACGATCACCGCCGCGGCGATCAGGAGTCCCGAAGCGATCGCTCCGACGAGGACGTTGACGTTGTCGAGCGTGAAGAGGAAGGACGCGAGCGCGGACGCGCCGAAGAGCATCAGGGCGATCTTCATGCGCTTGGCGATGAAGAACGTCGTCTTCGGCAGGATGTCCCGCTCATATTTGCGCGTGAGCGCTTCGATGAAGGGCTTGTCCCTGCGGACGGGGCCGAAGAAGCGCACGATCTTCACGATATAGATCACGGCGAAGATCATCGTCACCGTGCCGAAGAGGATGTAAAGCAGCGGCTTGAAGGTCGTCATCCGCACGATGCGGGCGTCGACCGTGCCGATGTTGTCGTACATCTGAAGCTCGGTCAGCTCGGGAATGAGCGTCGCGGCGATGCGGAAGAGATAGAAGAAGATGAGGTAGCGCTTCGTCGCGGCGGCCGTTTCCACCGTTCTCGTCTTCCCGCCGCGCACGGTCTCCCGCTTCGCGTAAACGGCCGTTCCGCCGTACCACAGCGCGGCGAAGGACAGGCCCTCGAAGAGGTTCGAGACCGCCGGAACGAAGAGGAAGCCCTCGATCAGGCCGAAGACGAACGCGAGAAGCACGTCCGCCGATCCGCTCGCATACGGCAGGATCACAATGGAGAAGAGCTTCGCCACCTCCACGAAGGCCAACTTCAGAAAGGTCTGCCGCGCCTCCTCGATCTTGCCGATGAAGCAGGACATTTTCGTCAGGCCGGCCACGATGAGAAAGAAGCCCACCGCGTCCGGGATGATGTCCACCACGATGACCACCGGGTTGAAGAGCAGTATCAGCCCGGCCATCACCAATCCGATTCCCATAAAGGTCCTCCTTCCGTCCATTCCGTCATTTCTTCTTTTTATGCGTATTCCGGTTTTTGTTCTTTTTCTGTTTTTCCGCGTGCAGGCGGTCCGCCTCGTCCATCGCCAGCTTCATCGACTGGCGGTGATACTCGTTCTTTTTCTCGTCGAGGGCGTCGAACTTGTCGCTCAGCGCATTGACGAAGGCGAAGCGGGAGCGCTTCTTCTCGTTTTCGTCCTCGTCCGCCGGCATGAGGATGCCGAAGCACTGGTAGATCAGCGCGAGGTTCAAGACGATCACGACGATGCGGAAGAGGAGGAGCATGAACCCGACCGGGCCGAGCTCGTCCCCGATGACGTGGTTGAGCGCGAGGACCGCGAAGGTCGCCGCGTAGGCAAACATCGTCATCACGAAGTTGCGGTCTGCCTTCGCCGCGAGCTTTTTCGCATCCGCGCCGAGGCAGATCCCCCGCGTGCCGAGGAAGAAGAAGACGTGCATGACGCAGGCCGCCGCCTCCTTCCCGATGCTCACCCAGAGATCCGTGTCCCCGCCCGGCTCATACAGCGCGAACATCAGCGACGCCGCGTTCACGCCGCAGAGGAGGATAAAGGCGAACGTGGCTGCCAGCGCGCCGCGGAAGTACCGGTTGTACTCCGTGAGCCGCACGTACGCCCAGACCGCGATGATCGCGCCGATGATGTCCGCAAAGAAGTAGTACGGGGACAAAGTGAACGCGAACATCGCGAAATAGCCGAAAAACAGCGTGCCGAATCCCATGGTTTATTCCTGCGTGTCCGCGGCGCTGTTCTGCGGACGGCCGTGACAGTTCTTGTATTTCTTGCCGCTGCCGCACGGGCAGGGATCGTTGCGCCCGACCTTCTGCGTGCGGTCGACCCGGATCGGTCTCTTCGGCGCGGAGGATCTCGGACCGCCGCCCGCAAAGCCCTCGGACACCGGCTTCGCCACCTCGACGCGCTTGATCTCCTGCGTCGGCTTCGGAACGATCGACATGATCATGCGGGCCGTATCGTCGCGGATGCTCGTGATCATCTCGTCGAAGAGATCCGCGCCCTGGATGCGGTACTCGGAGATCGGGTTCCTCTGCGCGTACGCCTGCAGGCCGATCATCTCCATGAGGGAATCCATCGCCTCGAGGTGATCCATCCACTTGGTATCGACGTTCTGGAGCAGCACCACGCGCTCGAGCTCGCGCATCCGCTCCTCGCCGAAGAGCACTTCCTTTGACGCATAGAGGGCTTCTGCGCGATCCTGCAGCGTCTTGCGGATCCCCTCGCGCACCTCGCCCGCGTCGCCGGAGAGATCGGTGAAATCCTCCGCGCCGCAGAGCAGGCCGAGATACTTCTGGCGCAGTCCGGCGACGTCCCAGAGGGAGGTGTCGTCTTCGTGCAGGAAGCTGTCGACGGCGTCGTTCAGAGTCTCGACGATCATCGACTTGATCTTGTCCTTCAGGTTCGCGTTGTCGAGGACCTCGGCGCGCTGCTCGTAGATGATCGTGCGCTGCTGGTTCATGACGTCGTCGTAGGCGAGGACGTTCTTGCGTCGGTTGAAGTTCTGGTCTTCCAGGCGTTTCTGCGCGGATTCGATGGATCCGGACAGAATCTTCGCGTCGATCGGGGTGTCCTCGTCCAGTCCGAGCCGCTCGACGACACCCGTGATGCGGTCGGAACCGAAGAGGCGCATGAGATCGTCCTCGAAGGAGAGGAAGAAGCGGCTCTCGCCGGGGTCTCCCTGACGTCCGGAACGGCCGCGGAGCTGGTTGTCGATCCGTCGGGATTCGTGCCGCTCGGTGCCGATGACGAAGAGGCCTCCCGCCTCCCGGACCTTGTCCGCCTCAGGCCGGATGGTCTCCTGATACTGCCTGTAAAGCTCCTGGAACCGCAGGCGCGCCGCCCGGATCTCCTCGCTCACGTCGAGGGAGGAGCCGGTGGAGGCCGCCACGAGCTCTTCCGGGTAGTCTTCCCTGCGCATCTGCGCCTTTGCGAGGTATTCCGCGTTGCC
>JAFYBI010000179.1 GCA_017540285.1 Clostridia bacterium
CTCTTCGCCGATCCCGAAGAAGGCCGCGGCCTCCCGGACCGTCCACCAGCGGAGGTTGTTGTCCCGGCCCGCGCGCCATGCGGGATAGTTCTCGAGGCCCGCTTCCCGCACGATCGCGGTCTTGAATTCGTATTCCGCGCCGCGTTTCTCCATCTTCGCCCGGTCGCCGCCCGCCAGATAGTAGGCTTCGATCGCCGCGGCGTTCTCCTCCGTCAGGGCGAGGTCCTCGGGCAGATCGAGGTAGTACCACACGTCGCCGACGGCGTAGATGTCCTCCTTCGTCAGCCCGAACCGGAGCGCGAACGAGAGGATGTTCACCCCGCACGGGTCCACGGCCTCTGCCTCAGCTGCCCAGGCGCCGAATTCCTCCGCGCCGACCCGCTCGATCAGGACCGCCGGGATGTCGTGGTACGAATTGCGCCAGGCACCGGCGTGCGCGCAGTCCGTCCGGATGACGTACGCGGGTCCCGCGCTCCTGAAGCTGCCGGCGAACGCGTCGTCCATTTCCGTCAGCGCGTGAACGGCTTCGGCCGGACCGCCTCCCCAGGCTCCGTTGTAGGCGCCGGCGGGGACTTCGGCGGCTTCGGCGGTCAGGCTCGTCGTGAACATTTCGCCGTTCGGGTACGGGTCCGGCGCGGCGGGAACGGCCTCGTCATAAGCGGCCTCCTCGACGGCGCATTCCTCTTCGGCCTCGCATGCCGCCTCGGGCTCTTCCGGCTCCGCCGCCGCGTGCGAGGAAGCGAAGAGACCGAAGAGATCGGCGGGCGCCGCGGGTTCTTCGGCGGGCATTTCCATCGGCGCTTCTGCCGGCATCTCCGCGGCGTCGGCGTACACGTCGTCTCCGGAGGCGGACTGCGCGGATTTCAGCTGCACGCCGCCCTCTTCGGGCTCCGCCGTCATCTCCGGCATCGCCTCGGCGACGGCTTCGTCCGTGCCCATGTCGGCGTCATATGCGATGGCTTCGTTCATCACGGCATGGTCCGCCGCGGTGAGGTTCTTCGTCAGGGCGGGCAGAAACCGCACGCCGACCGCCGTCACGAGGACGAGGCATGCCGCGAGCGCGCCCCATTTCGCCGCTCTGCCCAGACGGACGCCGCGGCTTTCGGTTCTGCGCGAATCGGCGGCGGGGAGGACCTTCGCACGGGTCTGCTCCTCCCGCTGTGCGCGGATGCGTTCCATCACCGCGGCCCGGATGTCCTTTTTGGGCGAAGGATAGGCTTCGGCGATGAGGGCGAGGAGCCGCGCGGCCTCCTCCTCCGTCAGACCCGGGGAGAGGCCCGACTCGCCGCCGGGTCTTTGGGTCAATCTTTCCTGTTCGTTCATGTCAAACCGTCTCAGAGAGACGTCCTTTCGGTTTTTCGGGGCCGGATTTTTCCGAGCCGCCCATTAGACGCCGCGGGATCAGAAAAAGTTCCCGTTTTCCAGAATGATTTTTAAATTTTGCCGTCCGCGGTTGAGCCGGGACTTCACGGTGCCGAGCTCGACGCCGAGTTTGTCGCTGATTTCCTGATAGGAGAGCCCCGAGAGGTCGCGCAGCACCACGACCTGACGCTGCTCGTCCGGGAGCGATTCCACCGCGCGCCGCACGGCGAGGATCACTTCCCGCCGCTCCGCCGCCTCCTCGGGGAGGGTATCGCCGGAGGTGACGGGGACGTCCCATTCTTCGCCCTCCTCCCCGTCCTCTCCGCCGGAGGAGAGGGAGGAGAGGGAGACGGCGGGCCGCCGCGACGCCGCGCGGATGCCGTCCTTCGCGCAGTTGACCGCGATGCGGTAGAGCCACGTGGAGAAGGTGCAGTCGCCGCGGAAGGCCGCGAGATTGCGCCATGCCTTGATGAAGGCCTCCTGCGCGATGTCGTCGGCGAGATCGCAGGACTGCGCCGAGGCGGACAGGACGCGGCAGGCGGTGTTGTAGACGAAGCGTTCGTAGCGCGAGACGAGCTCGGAGAAGGCGTCGTCGTCCCCGGCCTTCGCGCGCTCCACGAGGGCGAGGGTCAGGGCTTCGTCGCCGTCGTCGGGGGCGTCGGGAGGGGCGGGATCGGGAGGTTTCAGCGGAAAACCCTGCGCGGCGAGGGCCAGAAGAAAGAGAAGCATGTCGTTCGAGCCGTTCCTTTACTGTTGAGGGTGGATTCTTCATAGAGACGGAGCTATTATAGCACGCCCGCGGAGGGATGTCAAGGAAGGAACGAAGAACGAAAAGTGAACAACCGGGTCAAAAAAGGGCGCCGCGGGGCAAAAGACCGGTTTTTTCCGGCCGCGGCGGCAGCAAGTTTTTCCCTTTCTGTTGATTTCCCCGCGCCTTTGATGTATAATAAGGGCGAATCCGGGCGCATCTGCCGGCGCCTGACAGAAAGCGAGGTCCTTTTCCGTGAAAAAACAGCGTATTCTCGTGATTTCCAGCGCCAATATCGATTTTGTCCAGCGGATGCGCCGCGTCCCCTATGCCGGGGAGACCGTCGTGGAGACCGACCTCGGCTATTCCTACGTCCCCGGGGGAAAGGGCGCGAACTCCGCCATCGCCTTCGCGCGGTTCGGCGCGGACACCGTCTTCGCCTGCAAGCTCGGGCAGGACGCGAACGCGCGGCGTCTCGTCTCCCTCTATCAGCGCGAGGGCATCGACACCCGCTACATCCTCGAGGATCCGGACGCGCCGACGGGGCTGGCGTCCATCCTGGTCGAGGACAACGGCAAGAACCGCATCGTCGTCTATCCCGGCGCGAACATGACCCTCTCGACCGGGGACATCGAGAACGCCTTCACCTGCTATCCCGACGCGCTCTATTTACAGCTTGAGATCCCCGACGAGGCCGTGATCGAAGCGACCCGCCGGGCGAACGAGGACGGGATCCCCGTCTTCATCGACGCCGGTCCCGCGCGCCTCGACTTCCCGCTCGAACGCCTCGGACGGCTTGAGATCTTCTCCCCGAACGAGAACGAGGCCCGCATCTTCACGGGCATCTCCCCGACCTCCGAAGACAACTGCCTCCGCGCCGCCATCAAGCTCTCGACGCTGGTGGACGCGAAATACATCGTTCTGAAGCTCGGCGAGCGCGGCGCGTTCCTCTACGACGGGCGCGAATACTTCACGGTCCCCGCCGAGCCCGTCGATGCGGTCGACACCACCGCCGCGGGCGACGTCTTCACCGCCGTGATGACGTACGTGTACCTGCAGAACGGGAACATCCTCTCCGCCGTGAAATACGCGACCTGCGCCGCCGCCATCTCGGTCACCAGGCTCGGC
>JAFYBI010000001.1 GCA_017540285.1 Clostridia bacterium
GTAGCCCGTGTTGTCCTCATCGGCAAACGCGCTCCAGGGGCATCTGGTTTCGTAGGTCAGGGTGTTGCCGTCGAGCCACACCTTGGCGTCCTCTTCGGTCGGCTGATAGCCTTCGCCGGTGCCGTCCGCCCAGACCGTGAAGAGGGTGTTGCCGGTCTCGGAAGAGAGGCCGACGCCGTACTCAAGACGGTACTCGGAGGCGACTTCGTCGAAGTTCGCGTAGTTGAACTGGACCGCGCCGGAGTACCACATGGAACCGGGGTTGTCGTCCCACTTGTTTTCGTGGCCTTCGCTCACGGTGTAACGGGTCGCGGCGTAGACGTAGTTCTCGTCCCAGCTCATGTAAAGCTCGGGAGTCGTGGCCTTCGCATAGGCCAGCCCTGCGTCCGTGTCGTTGTCGTTGATCGCATAGGAGAGCCACGTCGGGTCGATCGCGACCTGGAAATATTCTCCGTCGCTGATCGTGCCGTCCGGATTCCAGGCGGTCGTCTGCTTGCCGATCGAGAACTTCACTTCGCCGAACGCTTCTTCCGCTTCAAAGAAAGCGGACGCGCCGACGGCGAGGGTGAGGATCATCGCGGCGGCAAGGAGGAACAGTGCAAATCTCTTCATCATATCATACCTCCGTGAAGATAATCATGAACATAGGAAAAAACCGGTGCTTTTGGCATCAACACATTATACACCGTTTATTCACAAATTGCAAGTCCTTTTGAAAAGATTTTTTCGGTTTTTCGAAATTTTCGGGCCGATCACAGCTCGCCGATCCCCCTGATGCGGTATTTCACATACGCGAAGCGGCGGCTGTCGGGAGCCCACGAATTGACGTTGATCGTACCCTGCCCGCCGAAGAGCCGTTCGACGGTTTTGAGATCCCCGCCGTCCGCGTCCATCAGGCGCAGCTCGACCCAGTGATGCGGGAGATGCTTGTCGGGCGCGGTGTCGCCCTTTCGGTAGGCGAGGAACACGACGCGCCGCCCGTCGGGGGATATATGCGGGAACCAGCTGTTGCGGTCCCCGTCGAAGGTCATCTGCGTCTCTTCCGAGCCGTCGGCGCGCATCTTCCAGACCTGCATGAGACCCGTGCGGACGGAGCTGAACCAGATCCACGCCCCGTCGGGGGAATACTCCGGGCCGTCGTTGAGCCCCGCCGAATCGGTGAGCCGCCGCTCGACGCCGCCTTCCGCGGGGATCGTGTAGATATCGAATTCTCCTCCGCGCTCGGCGCAGTAGGCGAGGGTCCTCCCGTCCGGGGACCAGCCGTGAAGATAGCTCGGGCCGAGCGGGGTGACGAGCCGGGGGATGCCGCCCGTGAGCGGGAGGGTGTAGATGCGGGACTGTCCGTCCTCGCGCGTGCCGTGGCTGACGGCGATGGACAGTCCGTCGGGGGAGAGGACGTGGTCGTTGTTGCAGTTGTCGGCGTAGTCCGAGGGGACGACGGTCTCCTTCCCCGCGGCGAGGTCATAGCGGCAGATCCGGCCGCTGCGGTTATAGTAGAGGGCCTCGCCGTCCTTTGACCAGTTCGGCGCTTCGATCAGGCCGTCGAAGGCCGCGATCTGCTCGCTGATCCCGGTCTCCGCGTCGAAGATCATGAGAAACGATTCGTCGTCGGCCCGGAACCACGGGTTCTGTCTGTAAAAATCGGCGTTGTGCATGGGGATGCTCCTTTTCCGTCTGTGCTTGCCGTTTTATGATAGCAGATTTTCGGGAAAAATGCAAGCGGTCGGGAAAAGAGGGACGGCGGGCGTGAAAAAAGGAACCGGCGTTCAGCCGATCCCTCGTCTTCCTTGAATTCCCCAAAGCCTCGCTCGGGCGCCGCTCTTCCCCGCCGGCAGCGCGGGTTTCCGGTATGCCAGGCCGACCCGGACGCCGCATTCCGGACAGCGGCAAGCGTCGTCGTGCCAGAGCTCGAAGGAGGACGGGCGCGGCGGGAGCAGAAAAACGTCCATCTCCCCGTCCGGGTACCTCTCCTCGCAGGCGAAGAGGCGCGCGCGGCAGGCGGGGCATTTGATTCTGGCGCGGCGTGCGAGCAGCTTCCGGCGCTCCCCGGGAAAACGGCACACGGGCGGACGGTTCACCGTCACGAGCTGCCACGCCGGGTCCCCGGAGAGATCGAGGATCAGCCGCCAGTCCCAGAGCTCGTTCAGCCCCACGACGTGCTGATAGACCGCGCCGTCCAGGACGACGGCCTCCTTGAAGAAATGCGTATTTGCGGCTTCTCGTTTCATCGGATATCCCTCCGTTCCGCCCGGCCTCCCCGGACGCGTGACTTGCCCGCGGCGTTACCGCACGGCCTTGACGATCCGCACGGCGACGCCCTGAATGACGAAGCGCAGGATGCGTTCGCCCTCGACGACGATGTCCGCGAAATCGCGGTTCTCGGGATGCAGAACGATCCTTCCCTCCTCGGGGAGGAAGCGCTTCAGCGTCGTTTCCCCGTCCAGCATGGCGACGATGATGTCCCCGGGCCGGGCGGTGTCTTGGCGGCGGATGACGACAAGATCGCCCGGGTCGATGCCGACCTCCTTCATGGACGCGCCGTCCGCTTCGAGGATGAAGAATTCGCCCTCGCCGAGCCACGAGCGGGGCAGACGGACGGTCTCGGTGACGTCCACGAACGGATCGTTCGGCATGCCGCACTTGACGGTCCCGTAGCAGGGGACCATGACGCTCTCGCCGATGGTCTTCGCAAAGGCGTTGCGGGTGCCGCGTCTCTCGCCGTACTCGATCTCGCCGCTCTCCTTCATGGATTGCAGATACCGCTGGACGGTGATGCGCTGGATGCCGGTCCCGGCCTCGATATCCCTCGTGGACGGACCGAAGCCGTGCTCCATATAATAATTGTTGATGAATTCGCGGATCGATCGGAAGGTTTCTTCGCTTTTCCTGCGCATGGTGCACCTCGCTTTGATTTGAATTATTCGGAATACGCATAGATTATAACATGATTTCTCATGTGTGTCAAGCGGTTTCACGAAACTTTAATAATAATTTTATTTTCTTTTTCGAAAACGCCGCGTTTTCATGATTTTCGATCATTTATCAGGCAAAGGGCTGCAAAAGAAGGGATGCCGTTCGGCGGGCTGCGATGTTAGGATATTCCGCCAGGCGATCACGGCGCTTTCTGGGTTTTCTCGCCCGGCATCTTGCATCCCGGCGAAAAATGTGCTACAATGGAGCAAATCATCGATCGGGAGGGTTTTCGGGATGTTTCGCCGCCTGACTGCTCTGGCTCTGGCTCTGGCTGTTCTGCTCACGGCAGGGGTGTTGTTTTCCTGCGGCCGCGCCACGTCCTCCGGGCCCGCCGCGGAAACGGAACCGGTCTCCGAAACGGCGCCGCCGGCGGATAGAACGGAACCGGAGGCGCGGACGACGGCGCGGTTCGCGGAGGGGAACGAGCGGCTGCTGCTCCGGTCCGAACGGGAGCGCATGAACGCCGACGAGTTCGGCCTCACCCTCTCCCTGAACGGCACGCCCCTCCCGCACGCGGGAAAGGTCTGGTACCTCCCCGTCACGGCGGACTTCTCGGCGGACACCCTCGTCTTCCTCAGCGCGACCGCGGAGATCCCGGGCGAAAACGGCGAAGCGGCGCAGACGGTCCCCGCGGCGGACATCCTCCTCGACGATCACCTCAGGGAAACGGGGATCGCTCCCTTCCTGGCACACAACACGCCGAGCGAGGTCATCGTGCTCACGGACGACGCATACGTCGCCTGCGACCTCATCTTCACCACCCTCCCCGTCGTCTCGGTCCGCCCGGCGAAGAAGCACCTCACCCGGAACGACACCCAGGCGGACTTCGCGCTCTGGGAGCCCCGCGCCGCCGGACCGCACCTCATCACCTCCGCGTCGAAGGTCAAGATCCGCGGCGCGTCGAGCTCGTCCCTCGCGAAGGTGCCGTACAAGGTCGGCCTCCTCGATGAGAACGGCGAGCCGAGGAACATCAGCCTCTGCGGCATGCGCAAGGACGACGACTGGATCCTCTATGCGACGCACTCCGACAACACGCACGTGCGGGACATGGTCGGCTGGCGGCTCTGGAAACGCATGACGGAAACCTCGGTCGCTCTCACGGCCGCTCCCCTCGGCGCGGAATACGTCGAGCTTTTGATCGGCGGCAAGTACGAGGGGCTCTACGTCCTGATGGAGCGCGTCGACGCGAAGACCCTCTCCCTCGACGCGGAGCGGGGCGATACGCTCTTCAAGTGCATCTCCTGGGACGTTCCCTCCGCGGAAGGGCTCGCAGGACAGGGGCTCCGCTCGGCGACGTATTCCTCGATGGAGAAGAAGTTTCCGGATCCGGAGGACGGCATGGACGGCTCCTGGGACGCGAGCGCAGAATACGTGCTGGTCTGCTACGAGGCGTCGGGGGACGAGTTCGCCGCGGAGATCGGGGACATCGCCGACGTGTACAACATGGTCGAATACTGGCTGTTCGTCAACATCGCGATGGCGGCGGACAATACCTGGAAAAATACATATTATGCCAACGTGGACGGGAAGATGACCGCCTACCCGTGGGACCTCGACATCACCTTCGGTCTCGGATGGAACGGCGAGCTCGCGAACAACTATCTCTGGGAACAGCCCGGTATGGATCAGAAGACCTTCGACTTCCAGTGCGGGCGGCGGCTCCTGAAATACGTCCCCGGCATGGCGGACTACGCGCGGGAACGCTGGACCTATCTCACGCTGCATGGGATCGCCGACGCCGAAACGCTCATCGCGGACGCGCACGAATTCTGGGATCTGCTGCATTCCTCCGGCGCGTGGGACCGCAACCTCGCGCGCTGGCCGAACACCAACTCGACGGACTCCCTCGACTATTTCGAGAAGACGGTCCGCACGCACACCAAATGGTTCGACCGCTATCTGAAATCCCTGCCGTAACACCCGCACGGATCATCACCATCACAGGGGGACATCATGACGTTCGACACGTTCGTCTTTGTCATTGAACTTATCAGCATCACCTCGTTCGGGATCTCCGGCGCGATCACGGCGATCAAGAAGAACATGGACGTCTTCGGCGTGATCATGGTCGGCGTCACCACGGCGATCGGCGGCGGCGTCATCCGCGACATGCTCCTCGGCATCCACCCGCCGAAGACGTTCGTCCGCCCGGTCTACGCGCTCGTATCGGCGTCGTTTTCCCTTCTCGCGTTCGTGATCGAATATCATCACGCGAAGCGGCACACGCCCGGCGAGCCGTTCAAGGGGAAGTTCACGGAGACCGCGCTCTTCTGGCTGGACACGACGGGCCTCGCGATCTTCACGATGGTGGGCGTCGCGGTGGCGTACGAGCACGATCCGTCGGAAGGCGCGTTCGTCGTGTGCTTCGTCGGCGTGCTGACGGGCGTGGGCGGCGGCGTCCTGCGGGATCTGCTCTGCCAGAACATGCCGTACATCTTCGTGAAGCACTTTTACGCGAGCGCGTGCGTGATCGGCGCGGTGACCGGCGTCCTGCTGTGGGTGCCGGCGGGAAAGGTCGCGGCGATGCTGACGGGGACGGCGGTCATCATGATCCTGCGGGCTCTCGCGGCGCATTTTCGCTGGAATCTCCCGCGGGTCCCGACCGTATGAAGCCTTGCGGCGGCGACGCGGACGTCCCAAAACGAAAAACTCCCGAGGAAATTTCCCGAAACCTCTTGACAAGCCGGGTCCGCTGTGATATAATCTAACCCGTTGACAGCCTCGGCTCTCAATGCTAATATGGCTCAGTTGGTAGAGCACGTCCTTGGTAAGGACGGGGTCCCCGGTTCGAATCCGGGTATTAGCTTGAAAAGACGGCACCCGATCTCCGGGTGCCATTTTCATTGCCGTCTCAACGGACCGGTGTGATCCTGCCGCGCAAACAGCCATTCTGCCCGCACCGGCAGTTCGATGACGGGGATCCCGAGAGCCGCCCTCCCGCGTCCGTGCCGGCAGATCCCCCGCCGTTTCTCCGCGCGGTCCCGTGTTCGGCGGTCTTCGGAGGATGTCCGGGAAATGCGCCGCATGCCGCGGGGGAAGAAAACTTTTTCGCCGAAACCTCTTGACAAAGGGGCCGCGGTGTGCTATACTATCATGGCAGCAAGGGAGAAC
>JAFYBI010000180.1 GCA_017540285.1 Clostridia bacterium
ATAAGCAGAGGATGGAAAAGGGACTGTCCTTCCTCGAATTCAACTACATGATCATGCAGTCCTACGACTTCTACTACCTGTACCAGCACTACGGCTGCAACATGCAGTTCGGCGGCGACGACCAGTGGTCGAACATGCTCGGCGGCACGGAGCTCATCCGCAGAAAGCTCGGCAAGGACGCCCATGCGATGACGATCACCCTGCTCACGGACGCGCAGGGCAAGAAGATGGGCAAGACCGCGGGCAACGCCGTCTGGCTCGATCCGAACAAGACCAGCCCGTTCGAGTTCTACCAGTACTGGCGCAACGTGGGCGACGCGGACGTTCTGAAATGCATCCGCATGCTCACCTTCCTCCCGCTCGAGGAGATCGACGCGATGGACAAATGGGAGGGCAGCCAGCTCAACCGGGCGAAGGAGATCCTCGCGTGGGAGCTCACGAAGCTCGTGCACGGCGAAGAAGAGGCGAAGAAGGCAGAGGCGGCGGCAAAGGCGCTCTTCGGCGGCGGCGCGGACAATTCCAACATGCCGACGACTGCGCTCGCGGCGGACGATTTCACCGACGGGAAGATCACCGTGATCGATCTGCTCGTGAAGGCCGGACTCTGCACGACGAAATCCGACGCGCGCCGGACGATCCAGCAGGGCGGCGTGTTCGTCGGCGACGACAAGGTCGCGGATCTCTCGGCGGCGGTCGAAGAAGCGCGCTTTGAGGGCGACGGCGTCATCGTCCGCAAGGGCAAGAAGAATTTTCACAAGTTTACGAAATGAGCCGGTATCGGATCCTTCTCTTTGACGCGGACAATACCTTGTTCGATTTCACCCGGGCGGAGGAGATCGCCTTCCGGGAAACGGCGGCGCGCGGCGGTCTCGTCTATACGGACGCGCTCTACCGCCGGTATTCCGCGATCAACGACGGCCTCTGGAAAAAGCTCGAGCGGCGGGAGATCGACCTCGAAAGCCTGAAACTCGAGAGGTTCCGGCTCCTGCTCGAAGAATGCGGCGCGGCGGCGGGGGACGATCTTTTCTCGTATGCCGCGTTTCTCCGGGACGCCTACATCGAATCCCTTGGGGAGCAGTGCGTCCTGATCGACGGGGCACAGGAGCTCTGCCGGGATCTCGCGGGGAAGTACCGGATGTTCCTCATCACCAACGGCATCTCCCGCATCCAGCGGAAGCGCTTCGCGAAATCGGCCATCGCGCCGTACTTCGAGGGGATGTTCGTCTCGGAGGAGCTCGGCGTTCAGAAGCCGTCCCCCGCTTATTTCGACGCCGTGTTCGCCGCGCTCGGACAGCCGGAGAAGTCCTCGGTCCTCGTGATCGGCGACTCCCTGACCTCGGACTGCGACGGCGCGATCGCCTACGGGCTCGATATCTGCCGCTTCGATCCGAAGGGGGAGGGGAACGGCGGACGCGCGCTCACCTATACGGTCGGAAAACTGTCCGAAATCCGGGATCTGCTCGACGGAGGGAAATCATGAACGAATCGATCGGCAAGCTCGCCGAATGGGCTGCGGCATCCGGAGAGGATCTCACGGTCCTCCCGGACGAACCGATGAGCCGGCATACCTCCTTCCGCATCGGGGGACCTGCCGCGCTCTATCTCGTGCCCCGGACGCGGGAAGCCTTTATCGCCGCGATCCGGGCCGCGCATGAGACGGGGACGCGGTTCTTCGTGCTCGGCAACGGGAGCAACGTGCTCTTCGACGACGCGGGGTATGACGGCGCGGTCATCGCGTCCTCCGCGCTCGACGCCGTCACCTTCGACGGCGATCTCCTCACCGCGGAGGCAGGCGCGTCGCTCTCTTCGGTCTGCAAGGCGGCGCGGGACGCCTCGCTCGCGGGCCTGGAATTCGCCTACGGGATCCCCGGATCGGTGGGCGGCGCGGTCGTGATGAACGCGGGTGCGTACGGCGGAGAGATCAAAGACGTCCTCGAGGAGAGCGTCGCCTTCGATCCCGCGTCCGGCGAGGTCTTCCCGATCCCGCTCGCGGATCATGCCTACGGCTACCGGGACAGCGTCTACAAGCACACGGACCGGATCGTCCTCGCGGCGTCGTTCCGGCTTGCGGCGGGGGACCGGGAGGAGATCGCCGCGAAGATGAACGAGATCGCCGGGCGGAGAGTGGCGAAGCAGCCGCTCGAATACCCGAGCGCGGGGAGCGTCTTCAAGCGTCCCGAGGGGCATTTCGTCGGTCAGATGGTCGAGGAAAGCGGCCTCAAGGGCTGCCGTATCGGCGGCGCGGAGGTGTCGGTGAAGCACGCAGGCTTCATCGTCAACCGCGGCGGCGCGACTTCCCGCGACGTTCTCGCCCTCGTCGATCATATCCGGGAGGTCGTCCGGAAAAACTACGCGGTGGAGCTCGAATGTGAGATCATCCACGTGAAATGAGGGAACATGGAACCTTCCTTTTCGCAGAAAGTCAAATCCGCGCTCGCGGAAGCGGAGATCAAAAAGAAATGCTGCCGGCACACGGCGGACGACTGCGCGGCTCTCGGGGATGAGGACGGCGCGGCAGCCGCTCTCGGAGAGGTCTATCGGAGGTGCCGGTGCGAGGGGTGCCGCGGCGTATTGCTGCGCGCCCTTTTTCTCCGCTGGGGCACGGTCTCGGATCCCGCGAAGTCCTATCAGCTCGACCTCGCCTTTCGAAACGGGGATACGGCGCGCGCGGCTCATGAAATCCTCGCGGAATGCGGCTTTTCCTTCGGCGAGGCAAAGCGGCGGGGCAGACCCGTGCTCACCCTGCGCTCGGCGGAGGCGATCGGGGATTTTCTCGCGTTCATCGGCGCGACGGGCGAGGCGTTCGACTTCATGAACGTGAAGATCGAGCGGGAATTCCGCGGGAACGTCAACCGCCAGGTGAATTTCGATACGGCGAACATCGCGAAGCAGCTTGCCGCAGCCGAAAAGATCGCGCATGCGGCGGGAAAGCTCCGGGCGGCGGGACGGTACGACAGCCTCCCGGCGGAGGTGCGCGCGGCGGTCGAAGCGCGGGAAGCCAATCCCCAGCTGACGCTCGAGGACCTCGGGAAGCTCTCCGATCCGCCGGTCTCGAAGTCCGGGATGCGCCACCGGCTCGAGAGGCTGCTCGAAGCGGCGCGGGAATACGAAAGCGGCGGGGAGGCCCCGACATGAAATTCTGCGAAGAATGCGGCGTGAAGCTGCCCGATGGCGCGAAATACTGTCCCGAATGCGGAACGAAGGTCGTGCATCCGACGGTCGCGGAGCAGGGGAGCATCCCGGAGGCCGGGAACCCGTTCCGGGCTTTCGGAATGACCGGTCCGGCCGGGACGGTCGGCGCGCCTGCGTTCGGCGGGGCGGATCCCTTCGAGTATCTTGACAGGGATGTGCGCGCCATGCTCGCCGCTGGGAAATCCTACGGCGCCGCCGCGCGTCGGCTGGAGCGGAGCGTCGGCAATCTCCGCGGCGGCGGGAAAGCGGCATCGCGGTGCGTCGAGGATACTTTTCTCCCCCGCGCAGACGAAACGACGGAGCCGTTTTACCGCTGGCTCCTCGAGCGATACGAAAAGAAGAGCAAACCGTAAAGGAGGGGGCCCATGGCGGATTTCGTGCATCTGCATCTGCACAGCGAATACAGCCTGCTCGACGGCGCGTGCCGGATCGCGGACATCCCGAAGGCGGCGAAGCTGGCGGGACACCGGGCCGCGGCGATCACGGACCACGGGAACATGTACGGCGCGGTCGCGTTTTACAAGGCCTGCAAGGCGGAGGGGATCAAGCCGATCATCGGCTGCGAGGTCTACGTCGCCCGCCGGAGCCGCTTCGATCGGGAGCGCGACCTCGACGGCTCGTCCAATCACCTCATCCTGCTCGCGAAAAACGCGGCGGGCTATCAAAATCTCATCACCCTCGTGTCGAAGGGCTACACCGAGGGCTTTTATTCGCGCCCGCGGATCGACACGGACCTGCTCGAAGCGCATACGGACGGGCTGATCTGCCTCTCCGCCTGCCTTGCCGGGTACATCCCGCGCGCGATTGTGGCCGGGGAATACGACAAGGCCGAGGAATACGCCCTCAGGCTGGAGCGTGCGTTCGGCCACGGCAATTTCTATCTCGAGCTGCAGGACCACCGCCTGCGCGACGATCCGGTCGTCTGCGAGGGGATCCGGCGGCTGTCCGAGCGGACGGGCATCCCTATGGCGGCGACGAACGACGTCCACTACATCAAAAAAGCGGATGCCGACACGCAGAACGTTCTGATGTGCATCCAGACCGGGAACACCGTCGCCGACGGCAATCCCGTGGGCTTCGAGACGGACGAGTTCTACTACAAGAACACCGTCGAGATGGAGAAGCTCTTCCGGGATTACGAGGGCGCGATCGAAAACACGGCGAAGATCGCCGACATGTGCACCTTCGATTTCGAATTCGGGCAGATCAAGCTCCCGCGCTATACGCCGGAGAACGGGACGGCTCCCGGCGAGTACCTCCGTTCCCTCGCCCTCGAAGGCTTCGAGAAGAAGATCGCAGACGGGCATATCGTGATCGGAGAGGCGTTTTCGCGGGAGGACTATCTCTCCCGCGTCGACTACGAGCTCTCGGTCATCGGGCAGATGGGCTATGCCGAGTATTATCTCATCGTCTGGAACTTTGTCCACGCCGCAAAGCAGAAGGGCATTCCCGTCGGACCGGGACGCGGATCGGGGGCGGGCTCTCTCGTCGCCTATCTCGTCGGGATCACGGACATCGATCCGCTCCGCTTCGATCTGTTGTTCGAGCGGTTCCTCAACCCCGAGCGGGTGAGCATGCCGGACTTCGACATCGACTTCTGCTACGACCGCCGGGACGAGGCCATCGCCTATGTGCGCGAGAAGTACGGCGAAGACCACACGGCGCAGATCGTGACCTTCGGGACCCTCGCGGCGCGGGCGGCGGTGCGGGACGTGGGGCGCGCCCTCGGCATGCCGTACGCCGACGTGGACGCGGTGGCCAAGCAGATCCCGCAGGCACTCGGCATGACGCTTGCGAAGGCGATGGAATCGAGTCCCGAGCTGAAAAGCCTCTACGACGGCGACGACAAGGTGAGGCGTCTGATCGATACCGCGGCCGCCCTCGAGGGGATGCCCCGCCACGCCTCGACGCACGCCGCCGGGGTGGTCATCACCGATCTCCCCGTGACGGAATACGTCCCCGTGTCGGTCAACTCCGGCATCATCGTCACGCAGTTCGACATGGAC
Organism: Clostridia bacterium; assembly: GCA_017540285.1. GTDB lineage: Bacteria > Bacillota > Clostridia > Oscillospirales > CAG-272 > UMGS1696. The sequence continues at coordinate 5,199 of JAFYBI010000180.1, forward strand.
ACCATCGCGGAGCTCGGGCTGCTCAAATTCGACTTCCTTGCCCTGAGGTATCTCACGATCATCGACCACGCCGAGCGGCAGATCCGGGAGCGCATCCCGGACTTCGATCTCACGAAGGTCGACGTCGGGGATCCGGCGACCTACGACACGATCTCGGCGGGACGGTGCGACGGCGTGTTCCAGCTCGAATCCGCCGGGATGCGGCAGATGCTCACCCAGCTCAAGCCGCGGTGCATCGACGACATCATCGCGGCGATCGCGCTTTACCGCCCGGGACCGATGGATTCCATCCCGCGGTACATCGAAGCGCGGCACGACCCGTCGAAGATCCGGTACTGCACGCCGAAGCTCGCCCCGATCCTCGACGTGACCTACGGCTGCATCGTGTATCAGGAGCAGGTCATGCAGATCTTCCGCGAGATCGCCGGGTATTCCTTCGGTCACGCGGACGTGGTGCGCCGCGCGATCTCGAAAAAGAAGGCGGGCGTGCTCGAAAGCGAACGCCAGTCCTTCCTCGACGGCGCGAAGGAGCGCGGGATCGCCGAGGAGGACGCCGTGAAGCTCTTCGAGGACATCGTCAGCTTCGCGAACTACGCCTTCAACAAATCCCATGCCGCGGCGTATGCGGTGCTCTCCTTCCGCACGGCCTACCTCAAGACGCATTATCCCCGCGAATACGAGAGCGCGCTCCTCACCTCGGTCCTGAACTCCTCCGACAAGATCGCGGAGTACACCGCGGACTGCGCGAAGCAGGGGATCGCCGTCCTGCCGCCGGACATCAACCGGAGCCGCGGCGACTTCCACGTCGAGGGGGACGCGATCCGGTACGGGCTGACCGCGCTCAAGAACATCGGCGCGAGCTTCATCCAGAAGATCGTCGAGGAGCGGGAGGCTGGCGGGCTCTTTTGCGATTTCGACGACTTCATCGAGCGCATGAGCGGGCGGGAGCTCAACAAGAAGCAGCTCGAAACCCTCATCAAGTCCGGAGCGCTCGACTCCCTCGGAGTGCCGCGGAGCCGCCTGCTCGCCGTCTATGAGCTCGTGCTGGAACGGCGTCAGGCTGCCGCGAACGTCGACGACATGCAGATCGGGCTGTTCGACGCCGATCAGAGCGCGAAGCCGAAGATCCCGCGGATCGAATACCCGCCGCTGCCGGAATTCACCGCAAGGGAAAAGCTCGCCCTCGAGAAGGAAAGCTGCGGGCTGTACCTCTCGGGGAGCATTCTCGACGACTACGGGCGGCACCTCGAAACGATCAAGCCCGCCCGCATCCGCGACATCCGCGCGTCCTTCGCCGAGCCAGCCGAAGGGGAGGAAGACGGTGCGGAGAGCGGCGACGGGCCGGCGGATGCTCCGGAATATGCCGACCGCAGCCGCGTGACGATCGCCGGATCGGTGACGAAGCGCGTGAACAAGGCGACGAAGAACGGCGACCAGATGGCGTTTGTCACGGTCGAGGACGCGACGGCGTCGATGGAGGTGCTCTTCTTCCCGAAGGTACTCGAAAAATACGGGCATCTTTTGGTCTTCGACTCGGTCATCGCCGTCGCCGGGACGCTGTCGGCCAGGGAGGACGAGGAGGTCAAGCTGCTTGCCGACCGGGCGATCGAGCTGCTCCCGGATTCCCGCGCCGACGAGATCTCCGCCGGAGACGAGCTCGCCGCCCCGCCGAAGACCGCGTATGCCGACCGTCCGAAGCAGGATCCGGCGCCCGTGCACGCTTCCTATGAAAAGCTCGCGAAGGAGCCGCCCTCTGCCGAAGGTGCCGCCGAAGCGCCGAGAAAGATCTATCTGCGCGTGCCGTCGGAGGAATCCGAAGAATACCGCCGCGCCCGGGCCTTCTGCGCGATCTTCTCCGGCTATATCCCCGCGACCTTCTACTCGGCGGCGAAAAACGAATATCTGAAGCCGCCCGTCGGCATCCAGCCCTCCCCGTTCGTGCTGAACGAACTGCGCGAGCTCCTCGGGGAAGAAAACGTCGTATGCCGGTGAGATGCAAAAAAGACCGTGACGAAACGGTCTTTTTTGGCGGCTTCACAGCCTTTTCATCATCCAGACGTTGTCGGCATAGCTGCCGTCTTTGTATTTCATGTTGCGGGGAAGCGTGCCGTATGTTTCGAAGCCGAGCGATTCGTACAGCGCGATCGCGCGCACGTTGCCGGACACCGCTTCGAGCTCCGCCTGTTCGTATCCGACCCGCCGCGCGGCGTCCAGGACAGCCTCCATCAGCAGCCTGCCGATGCCTCTGCCCCAGAATTCCCGGTAGAGCGCGATCCCGACGCTGCAGCGGTGCCGGTACCGAAGCTGGGGGCCGGCGCGCATGAGCGAGCAGTTCCCGACATGCCTCCCGTCCGCGCAGGCCACGAGCATGAGCTCCCGCTCCGAGGCGAGAAGCTTCCCGAGGAACGCCCGCTCCTCCTCCGCCGTGAGCGTGATCTCCTCCGGCTCCCGGACGAGAAAGGGCGTCTCGGCGGAGGTGACCTTCAGATAGCGGAGCAGATCGTCCGCGTCCTGCGGCTCCGCGTTCCGGATGACGATTTCTTCGCCGGTCCTGTCCCGGACGGTGAGAGGTCCGTACCGCATGGCTCCGTCAGTCCGTCAGGCACGCGTCGAGGTGCGCCTCGATGTCCGCGCGGTTCATGCCGCGTCCGATGAACACCAGCTTGATCATCCGGTCGCCGTACACCGGGTCCCACGTCTCCTTGGCCTCGGGGAAGCGCTTCAAAAGCTCCCGCTGTTCCTTCTTCGGCGCGGAGGCGATGAACAGGCCCGCCTGCTGCTCCGAAATCTGCCGCCCGGACTGCTCGAGGATGTACGCCATGTCCGGATCCTCGCGGTACCAGACCATGCCCTTCGTCCGGATCACGCCCGGGAACCAGTCCTCGCACAGAGCGTCGAGGGCGGCGAGGCAGAACGGCTTGCGGCGGTAGTACACGAAGGTCTCGATGCCGTATTCCAG
>JAFYBI010000181.1 GCA_017540285.1 Clostridia bacterium
CGGGGGTCCTCGTCGGAGTTGTCCAGCACGCTGATCTTCACCAGCTCCCGGGCCTCCAGCGCGTCCCCGATGGACTTGACGGCCGCGTCGTTCAGCCCGCCCTTCCCGATCTGGAAAATGGCGTCCATCTTCGAGGCGACGGACTTGAGGGTCGCTCTCTGTTTGCTGTTGAGCATAGGGTTTACTCCTTCAGGATGGCGGCGAGCCGGGCGGTGAACTCCCGCATCGCTCTGCCGCGGTGGGACACGAGGTTTTTCCTCTCTCCGGGGATCTCGGCGAAGGTCGCGCCGAACGCCGGATACCAGAAGAGCGGGTCGTAGCCGAAGCCGCCGTTTCCGCGTTCTTCGCAGAGGATCCGGCCTTCGCATTCGCCGCGCACGACCGTCGCACGCCGGGGATCGAGATTCCGCTTTGCGGCAAGCTTGTCCGGGATGCGCCATGCCTCGGGGACCTCGAAACGGGAATCCTCGGGCAGGACCAGCGCGGCGGTGCAGACGAACCGGGCGGTGCGCTTCTCCTCCGGCACGTTCCGGAGCGCGTCGAGCAGCTTTCTGCGGTTCTTGACGTCGTCGGCGTCAGCGCCGGAATAGCGGGCCGAGTAGATCCCCGGAGCGCCGCCGAGCGCGTCGACACAGAGACCGGAATCGTCCGCGATGCCGATCGAGCCCATCGAAGCCGGCGTCGACGCCTTGATGAGGGCGTTTTCCTCGAAGCTCGCGCCGTCCTCGACGATGTCTCCCGCAAAGCCGATCTCCTTCAGCGAGATCACTCTTATGTCGTTAGACGCCGCAGAGGCGAGCAAAGTTCCCAGTTCTGCGATTTTTTTCCTGTTATTGGAGGCGAGAACGATGTCGATCATGCGTCCTCCCCGCTTTCTCCGCCCTTCCCGGGCTCTTCTTCGCCGCCGTCGTCCGCAATGAGCGCGTCGACAAACATTTTCGCGTCGAACGGCTGCATGTCGTCGATCTGCTCGCCCACGCCGATGAATTTCACCGGGAGGTCGATCTCATCCTTGATCGAGAAGACCGCGCCGCCCTTCGCCGTTCCGTCGAGCTTCGTCAGCACGAGGCCCGTGATGTCCGCGGCTTCCTTGAACTTCTTCGCCTGCATGACGGCGTTCTGGCCCGTCGTGGCGTCGAGGACGAGAAGGGTCTCGCGCGCCGCGCCCGGAAGCTCCCGGCCGATGATGCGGTTGATCTTCGCAAGCTCGTCCATGAGGTTGCTCTTGTTGTGCAGGCGTCCTGCGGTATCGATGATGAGGACGTCGGCTTTTCTCTTGTTTGCCGCGGCGATGGCGTCGAACACGACGGACGCGGGATCCGCGCCTTCCTTCTGCGCGATCAGCTCCACGCCGGCTCTCTCGCACCAGACGGCGAGCTGCTCGATGGCCGCTGCCCGGAAGGTATCCGCCGCCGCGACCAGCACGCGCTTGCCGTTCTTTTTCAGATTGTTCGCGATCTTGCCGATGGAGGTGGTCTTGCCGACGCCGTTGACGCCGATCACGAGGATGACGGAGGGCGTCGTCGAAAGATCGAGCGGCTCGCCCTCGCCGACCTGCTCCCGGAGGATGTCGGCAAGCTCGCGCTTGACCTCTTCGGCATCCTTGATGTTCTTCGTCTTGATGCGGTCGCGGAGCTCGCCGATCACCTTTTCCGTCGTGGCGGCGCCCATGTCCGCCATGATCATGATCTCCTCGAGCTCTTCGAGAAGCTCCTCGTCGACCTTGCGGAAGTTCTTGACGACTTCGCTGAACTGCCCGAAGACGGCGTTCTTGGTCTTCGCGAGTCCCGCTTTCAGTTTATCGAAAAATCCCATAAGTACCTCGTGGCTGTTTCCGGATGATTATTTGAAGAGCGCGTCGGTCCCGTCCCCCGCTCCGAGGGTAAAGACCTTCGAGACGCCCGGCTTCTGCATGGTCACGCCGTAGAGCGTGTCCGCGATGTCCATGGTCCCGCGCCGGTGGGAGATCATGACGATCTGCATTTTTTTCGATATGTTTTTCACATACCGGCCCACGCGTCCGACGTTCACCTCGTCCAGCGCGGCTTCGATCTCGTCGAAGATGCAGAAGGGCGAAGGATTGACCCGGATCAGCGCGAACAGCAGGGCGATGGCAATGAAGGCCTGCTC
>JAFYBI010000182.1 GCA_017540285.1 Clostridia bacterium
GAACCGGCACCCGAACCGGAACCTGAGCCGGAGCCCGAACCGGAACCTGAGCCGGAGCCCGAACCGGAACCTGAGCCGGAACCGGAACCCGAACCCGAGCCGGAACCCGAACAGCCTGCCGTGACCCAGCCCGAGCAGCCCGCCCAGACGTGGCAGCCCGAACCGACATGGGCGCCCGAGCCGCAGCAGCAGACGTGGCAGCCCGAACCGCAGCAGCAGACATGGCAGCCAGAGCCCGAACAGCCCGCCCAGACCTGGACGCCTCCCGTCACCGAGCCGGAAACGCCGGTCGTGACGGAGCCCGTGACAGAACCGGAGCCGGTCGTCGAACCCGAACCCGCGGAGCCGGAACCGGCCGAACAGTCCGAAGTGCCGGACGTTCCGGAGGTGACCGAGGTCACCGAGCCCGAGATTCCCGAGATCGATCCCGAAAATCTCCTGAATACCGACATTCCCGAACCGGAACCGGAACCCGAGGAAACCGAAGCGCCCGTCAGGCCCGGCGGATGGGTCTTCGGGCCGTGAGGAGGGTGAACGAAATGAAAAAATCGATTTCCGGCATTTTCAAGGAAGGGATCCTGACGAACAACCCGACGTTCGTTCAGCTTCTCGGCATGTGCCCGACCCTCGCGACGACCACGTCGGTGGTGAACGCCCTCGGCATGGGCGCGGCGGTCATCGTGGTGCTCGCCTTCTCGAACCTGTTCATTTCGCTCCTGCGCAAGATCATTCCGAAGCAGGTGCGCATCGCCTCCTATATCGTCATCATCTCCGGCTTTGTGACCGCCGTGGAGCTGGTCATCAAAGCGTATTTCCCGGCGATCAACAAAGCGCTCGGTCTCTTCATCCCGCTGATCGTCGTCAACTGCATCATCCTTGCGCGCGCGGAAGCGTTCGCTTCGAAGAACGGCCCCGTCGAAGCCTTCTGTGACGGCATCGCCACGGGCATCGGCTTCACGCTCGCGCTCACCTGCATCGCCTTCGTCCGCGAGCTGATCGGCACCGGCGCGCTCTTCGCGGGAGCGGACGGTTCCGGCGGCGTGCAGATCCTCGGCGACTGGTATAAGCCCGCGTCGATCTTCCTCATGCCGACGGGTGCGTTCCTGACGCTCGGCTGCCTCATCGCCCTCGTGCAGAAGATCCAGTACACGTCCGAGGACCGCGCGAGAAGACGCCGGATCGAGCTCGACGCCATCGACGGCGGCTTCCATGAGACCCTCATGCGCGATCCCGTGACGGGCAGGATCGTCCGCCGTCCGGCTCTCGCCGAGGGACCCGCGCAAGAGGTCCCGTCCGATCCCGCACCGGCGGAGGAACCGGAAAAGAAAGAAGAGACAGAGACTAAGGAAGAAAAAACCGCGGACGAAACACCCGCGGAACAAAAAGCGGAAGAGAAACCGGCTGACACTCGGACGGAGGCAGACGAAGGGAAGGAGGAGAACGCATGAGTACGATCTTCATGATCATGTTTACGGCGATCCTCACCCAGAACTTCATCTTCTCCCGGTTCTACGGGTGCTGCCCGTTCCTCGGCGTGTCGGACAAACCGTCCACCGCGCTCGGCATGGGCATGGCGGTGACCTTCGTCATGACGCTGTCCTCTGCGGCGACCTTCGCGGTCTATCACTACCTGCTCGTCCCGTTCGGCCTTGAATACTTCAAGACCATCGCCTTCATCCTCGTCATCGCGACGCTCGTGCAGTTCATCGAAATGTTTCTGCGCAAGTTCGTCCCGGTGCTGTATTCCGCCCTCGGCATCTATCTGCCGCTCATCACCACCAACTGCGCGGTCCTCGGCGCGGCGCTCGTCAACATCGAGGAAGGCTACAACTTCGTCGAAAGCGTCGTGTTCGGCTTTTCCGCCGCGATCGGCTTCACGCTGGCGATCTGCATCTTCGCGGGCGTGCGCGAGCGGCTGAATTTCGCCGATCCGCCGAAGGCCTTCCGCGGCTTCCCGCTCCTGCTGATTTCGGCGGGACTCGCGGCCATGGCGTTCTCCGGTTTTTCCGGAATGAGATTCTGACTGTCATAAGGGGGAGATCAAGATGGAACACATCTACATCCCGGTATTGATCTTCATCGGCCTCGGCGTCGTCATGGGGGCCCTGCTCGCCGTGGCGTCCCGGATCTTCGCGGTCCCGAGGAACGAGAAGGCGGAAGCGATCGCCGAATGTCTGCCGGGTGCGAACTGCGGCGGATGCGGCTATTCCGGCTGCGCGGCCCTCGCACAGGCCATCTCGAAGGGCGAAGCCAAGGTCAACGCCTGCACCGTCGGCGGCGCGGAAGTCGCCGATAAAATCGCCGGGATCATGGGCGTCGAAGCGGCTCCCACCGTGCGGATGCGCGCGCAGGTCATGTGCTCCGGCACGAGCGAATATGCCAGGAAGAAGTATATCTACGACGGCGTCGCGGACTGCATCGCGGCGTCCCGGATCGGCGGCGGCGACAAGCTCTGCAAGAACGGCTGCATCGGCCTCGGCACCTGCGTCAAATCCTGTCCCTTCGAGGCGATCTCGGTGGTCGAGGGCGTCGCGGTCGTCGACTACAAGAAGTGCCGCGGATGCGGCGTCTGCGTCGCGGCCTGCCCGAAGAACATCATCCGCCTCATCCCCTTCGACGCCAAGCACTGGGTCGGCTGCATGTCCGTCGACGACGGCAAGAACACGCGCAAGGTCTGCGACGTCGGGTGCATCTCCTGCAAGCTCTGCCAGCGGAACTGCCCCGAAGGCGCGATCGTGGTCGACAGCTTCGTCGCGCACATCGATTACGCGAAGTGCGTCGGCTGCGGCAAGTGCGTGGAGAAGTGCCCGCGCCACATCATCTGGTCCGGCGAGCGTCAGGGAGAATACGGCCTCGTCATCAAGCGCGTCACGCCGGACAAGCCCGACAAAACCAAGGCTTCTTAATCATTCCGCACAGTTTTTGCGACGGGTCCCGGGTTTCCGGAACCCGTCCTTTTTTGTTAGAATCGCACAAACGGAATGACGCCGACTTGTCCAAAACTCCGAATCGCACAAAACGGGAGAAATTTCAATCAATTCCCCTTGAAAAAAACGCCGGATTCGTCTATGATAGGAGCCGGAGAGGTTTGCTCTCACGAAAACAAGACTATCAAAAAACCGGAGGTATATCCAAAATGAGTGCACTTGACACCATCAGAGTCGGTATCATCGGCTGCGGCGGTATCGCGAACGGCAAGCACATGCCTTCCCTGAAGAAGGTCCCGGGCGTCCAGATGGTCGCGTTCTGCGACATCATCATCGAGCGTGCGGAAAAGGCCGCGAAGCAGTACGGCACGCCGGACGCGAAGGTCTACGAGGACTACCGCGAACTCCTTGAAGACGAAACCATCGACGTCGTACACGTCTGCACCCCGAACCGTGCCCACAGCTTCATCACAGTCGACGCCCTCGAGGCCGGCAAGCACGTCATGTGCGAAAAGCCGATGGCGATCAACTCCGCCGAGGCTAAGAAGATGCTCGACGCCGCAGAACGCACCGGCAAGCTCCTGACCATCGGTTATCAGAACCGTCAGACCTCCGAGGCCCTCTTCCTGAAGGAAGAAGCGGACCGCGGCACCTTCGGCGACATTTACTTCGCGAGAGCGTTCGCTGTCCGCCGCCGCGCGGTCCCGACCTGGGGCGTGTTCCTCAACGAGTATGAGCAGGGCGGC
>JAFYBI010000183.1 GCA_017540285.1 Clostridia bacterium
ATCTCGACGAGGATCTGGTTCAGGGTCTGTTCGCGTTCGTCGTGTCCGCCGCCGAGACCCGCGCCTCTGTGACGGCCGACCGCGTCGATCTCGTCAATGAAGATGATCGCGGCGGGATTCTTTTTCGCGGTGTCAAACAGGTCGCGCACGCGGGACGCGCCGACGCCGACGTACATCTCCACGAAATCGGAGCCGGAGATCGAATAGAAGGGAACGCCCGCCTCGCCCGCGACCGCCTTCGCGATCAGGGTCTTACCGGTTCCGGGAGGACCGACGAGCAGCACGCCGTGCGGGATCTTCGCGCCGAGCTTGGTGAAGTAATCGGGGTTGCGCAGGAATTCGACGATCTCCTCGAGCTCCGCCTTCTCCTCGTCCGCGCCGGCGACGTCCTTGAAATAGACCTTCGCCTTGTCCGCGGTCACGAGCTTCGCCTTCGCGCGTCCGACCGAGTTGATCTTCGTGCCCTTGCCGCCCGTGGCCTGGTTCATGATGAACACCCACATCGCGATGAGCAGAACGATCACGATCAGATAGGGGATGAGGGAGACCCACCACGGGATCGCGACCGGCGGCGGATAGTCGTAGGAGGTGATGATCCCCGCCCGGTGCTGTTCTTCGATCAGCTCGCCGAGATCCGCGATGAAGAGATCGAGGCTGCGGAGCCGGTAGGTCACCACCGACTGGCCCTCGGTCCCGTCCGCGAGCGTTACCCGGACGGCCATGGTCAGATTGTTGTCCTCGTCGACCTCAAACTGCTGGACCTTCTCGTTGCGGAACAGCTCGATGATGTCGGAGTAGACGAGCTTTTCCTGCGGGATGGACCGCCACAGGGACGCGGCGGCGAGAATGATGACGGCGAAGAGGACGACATAAAAGATTGCGATCTTGAATCTTGACTTCATAGTTTCCTCTGTAATCTGTATGCTGCGGCGCTGGGCCGGGAATCCTTATTTTTTCTTGTAGACGTCCGGCTTCAGGATGCCGATATAGGGCAGGGTGCGGTACTGCTCCGCGTAGTCGAGACCGTAGCCGACAACGAACTCGTCCGGGATCTCGTAGCCGACGTAATCGGGCTTGAATTCCACGACGCGGCGGCTGGGCTTGTCGAGGAGCGTGCAGGTATGGACGGATTTCGCGCCGCCAAGAAGGAGGTATTCCACCAGGTAGGAGAGCGTGCGGCCGCTGTCGATGATGTCTTCGACGATCACGATGTCGCACTCCGAGAGATCGGGGCGGTTGAGGTCGAGCAGGATGTTGACGCGCCCGGAGGATTCCGTGCCGGTCTTGTAGGACGAGACCTTCATGAAGTCGATCTCCACGGGGACGGTCACCTTTTTCATGAGGTCGCCCATAAAGACCACGGAGCCCTTCAGGATCCCGAGCAGGAGCAGGCGCTTCGAGGAGCGGAAGTCCCGGTCGATCTGAGCCGCGATCCGGGTGGTGACCCGCTGGATCTCTTCCTGGGTGAGCAATACGCGATCAATGTCGCGGTCAAGAACGGATTTCGTCATGATGTTTCCTCCGTCAAAATGATTGTCGGGAATGGCATGTGACGGTGAGGGGCGTCCCCGTGCCGTCCCAGCGCATGCCGTCGCGCGGCGGAAAGCCCGGGATCCAGACGATGCCGTCCTCATCCGCGAGGATCGGAACGGACGAACGCAGGGCCGGGGGGATCTTCCGGTCGGAAAAGAGCGTTTTCACGCGCCGGGTCATGCCGCCGAAGCGGATCGCATCGCCGTTTTCCCGCGCGCGGATCCGCAGTGCGCCTTTCATTTTATCAAAGTTCAAAGACACTGATATAGATATTTTGTAAATATTTTCCTCATCTTGGTCCGCGGCCCCCGGAATCGCCCCGGGATCGGAGGGGAGCCGGAGGGTGACGGCACAGAGCGCGTTCTCGAAGCGGTTCCCGTCCGCGGGATAGGTGAACGGCGGGAAGGTCTCGTCGACAGACGGCGCGGCAACGGTCACGCGGTCCCGCCCGATCCGGCATTCGACGCCGCCGGGCAGGGAAACGCGCCGGGGGACCGCTTCCCGTGCGAGCGCGAGGACGGACGCGACATGGCCCTCCTCCGGCACGGCTCCCCCGGCCTCTGCCGCAAGGAGACGCAGAACGCGGGACGCCACCGCCGGATCGAGCGAGGCGAAGCGATCCCGGCCGATCCCGCCGTCCGTGATTTCCGCCGCGGCGAGCGCCTCGAGGGCCTCGTCATCCCGCCGGGCGAGCCCGCTCATGCGCGAAACGGCTTCCTCCGGGTGAGGGAAGACCTTCCGGATCTCGGGCAGGACGGAGAGCCGAAGGATATTGCGCGTGCAGTCGGCGACGGCGTTGGTGCGGTCCTCGGCGAAGGGGATCGCGTTTTCGCGGCACCACGCCCGCACCGCTTCCGAGGAGTCGGCGATCAGGGGGCGCAGGATCCGTCCGCCGCGCACGGGAGGGATCCCGCCGAGCCCGCGGGTACCGGCGCCGCGGAAGAGATTCGCGAGGACCGTCTCGACCTGATCCGTCGCGTTGTGCGCGGTGACGACGGCCGCGCCGGATTTTTCTCCCGCGAGCGTTTCGGCGACCTCGTCGAAGAAGGCGTACCGAACGCCGCGCGCGCATTCCTCGAGGCCGAGCCCCTGTTCCGCTGCGAGCCCCGGGACATCGGCGCGCTTCACGAAGAGAGGGATCCCGCGCGCCTCGCACATCCGGCGGCAGAAGGTCTCGTCACGGTCCGCCTCGTCTCCGCGGATCCCGTGGTTGACGTGGGCCGCCGCGAGGGTGACGCCGTTTTTCCGGCACCAGTCGGAGAGCAGAACAAGGAGGCAGGTCGAATCCGCGCCGCCCGAATACCCGAGCACGGCGAATCCCGCCCGCCGCATGATCCCGTCCATGCCGAAGCGGACGAGCGTTTTGGGAAACTGTAAGGTTGTCATGGGTCCGCTCCGGGGATCTCCGGACGGTTCAGGACCGCGTCAGCTTTTCAAAGAGGACGGCGAAGCCGAGATACGCCGCGAGGGCGCAGAGGATGTGTTCGAGCTGATACGGCACGGTCTGCCACATCGCGACGGCGAAGGCGGGAGAGGCGCGCATCAGGACGATCTCGCGGAGTATGTAGCCGAGGGTGGCGGCGAGCGCCGTCATGCATCCGGCAGTCGCGCGGCGGAAGAGGGAGGAGGGGGTCATCGCGGCTTCCTTTCGGAAAACAGATTTCGTTTCCTCTATTATATCCCGTCCGCTGCGCGCGGTCAATGGTGAATCGCTGGAAGGAGAGCCATTCGTTCTGTGTTGTTCCCTCTATTATACCCGCCGCGCGCGGAAAAATCAAGCGTTTTCTGCTCAGAATTCCAAGATTCGCATCACGGAGCGTACCTCTGCCCCCTCTCCGGCACGATCAGGAGCCGCCGCCGAAGGAGAGGGTGCGAAATTTTATGAAATTTCACCAGTGCCCTTGACAAACGGATCCCGTTCGGGTACAATATTGACAACAAACATTCGATTCCTCTGGAAAGGAAGGTATTCAGCATGAAATTCTCGGCAGCAGGCGGATGGTGGGGCAAGGACTGGTACGAACGGGTCCGTCTCGGCGAAAAGTACGGGTTCCCAGGCGTCGAGCAGCTCGGATGGCTCGGCCTCGACTTCGATCTCGCGAAGAAGACCCTCGAGGAGACCGGCGTCACCTCCACGGCGATCGTCATTCAGTCCGTGAAGAAGGAAAACATGGAAAAGACCGCGTGGGGCCACGGCATGGTCTGGGAGGATTCCCGTCCCGCGTTCCTCGAATCCTTCCGCGAGAGCGTCGAGGTCGCGAAGAAGCTGAACGTCCCGAACATCATCGCCACCACCGGCAACGAACGCTTTGACGTCTCCCGCGACGCGCAGTTTGAGATCTGCGTCGAAACGCTCAGGGAAATGTCGAAGATCGCGGAGGACGAGGGCATCATGATCGTCGTCGAGCCGCTCAACATCCTCGTCAACCACATGGGCTACTTCCTCGTCACCACCGAAGAGGCTGTGAAGATGATCAAGGCGGTCGACAGCCCGAATTGCAAGATCCTGTTCGATATCTACCATCAGCAGATCTCCGAGGGCAACGTCATCCGCAACATCACGAACAACATCGATCTCATCGGCCACTTCCACATCGGCGACAACCCCGGCCGCAACCAGCCCGGCACCGGCGAGCTCAACTACGCGAATATCTTCAAGGCGATTCAGGCTACCGGATACGACCGCTGGCTCGCCTTCGAGTGCGGACGGACGCTTGAGGTCCCGGATCTCGTCCGCGAGATGCACAACCTCATCGATCCCTTCTCGAAATAAACCGCGGAGCGCAGAAAAACGGAAAAACAGCCGGGCATGTCAGGTGCTCGGCTGCTTCCTTTCGCGGCGCTTCGTTCACGGTTTTGCCCCGAAACTTCATTCAAATATTCACGAAAATTGTAGAAATGCCGCATTTCACACGGTGTCCGCCGCGGATCCCCTGTGAAAAACGGCAGGAATGACCTGAGATGATGACCAAACGATGGCTCTCCCTCCTCTGCGCCGCGGCGATGACGCTTGCGCTCATCCGGCCGGCGTACGCGGAGAATGCGTCCCACGTCGTGTCCGAATACCGGCAGACGATCGCGTCCTACGACGAGATCTACAGCCGCGTGGCGGACGCCGTCGACATGGGCGCGGAATCGCTCAACCTCTACGGCTACCGCATCACGGTGGAAGATTTCATGCGGATCTACTCCGACCTCTTCGCGAACGCGCCGGAGTTCTTTTTCCTCGCGCCCCGCGTCGCGTATCACACGGCGGACGGCCTGTTTTCAGACATCGTCGTCGACGTGACCTTCCAGTACACGATGACCCGGGACGAGCGGGAGGCGGCGTCGGCCTTCTACGAGAAGGAGGTCGCCCGCATCGTCTCCTCCGTGCCGGGAGAGCTCAGCGACGCCGAAAAGGCGCTCTACGTCCACGACCTCCTCATCAGCGCCTACGCCTACGACGAGACGGAATCGATCTACGACACCTATACCTTCCTCAAGACCCGCACGGGCGTCTGCCAGGCGTATTCGCTCCTGTATATGCGCGTGATGCGCGAGATCGGCGTGGAGTGCGCGGTCGTGACGAGCAGCGACATGCGCCACGCGTGGAACATCGTGAAGATCGGCGGGCGGTGGTATCACGTCGATCTCGTGTACGACGATCCGCGGCCGGACCGGGTGGGCAGGGTCCTGCATGACTATTTCCTCCTCTCCGACGACGAGATCCGCGCGAAGGATCATGTCGGCTGGTCGAGCACGGTGAAGTGCCCGTCGCCCTGGCAGAAGGATCCGCTCTGGCGCGGCGTCGTCTCCCGGATGCTCTGGATCGGCGGACGCTGGTATTTCATCCGGAACAGCGAGCGTCAGGTCTGCTCCGCCCTGATCGACGGCTCGGACCTGCGAACCCTCTATGCGTTCGAGGACCGCTGGATGGTCGGGGACAGCACGACGCGCTACTGGGTCGGGACCTATTCCGGCCTCTCGGAATGGGGCGGGATCCTCTACGTCAACACCGCCGACGAGATCGTGACGATCGATCCGAAGACCGGCGCGGCCTCGGTCTATCTGCGCGAAGAGGAGGAGGGCGACATCTACGGCTCCGTGATCGTCAAGGACACCCTCGACTACATGACCGCGGCGACCCCGAACCTCGACGGGACCCAGCACGTCCATTCCGTCGTCGTCACCGGCCAGGTCCGCTCTCCCGGCGCGATCCCCTTTGACGACGTCTCCGTGACCGATCCCTTCTACGACGCGATCCGCTTCGTCTATGAGCGCGGGCTCTTCAACGGCATATCCAATACGAAATTCGCGCCCGGCGCCACCCTGACCCGCGCCATGTTCGTGACGGTCCTCGGACGTCTCTGCGGCGTCGATCCTGCGGCGTGGACGACCTCCTCCTTCACCGACGTCGCGCCGGGGCTCTGGTACTCCGCATACGTCGAGTGGGCGGCGCAGAACGGCATCGTCAACGGCGTGGGCGGCGGCCTCTTCGATCCGCTCGGCGAGCTCACGAAAGAGCAGATGATGAAGATCGTGGCGACCTGCGGCGGCATGCTTGGCCTGGGCGTCCCCGGGGATCCGGAAGACCTCGCCGTCTTCGGCGACCGGGAAATGCTCGCCGGCTGGGCAACGGACGGCGCTGCATGGTGCGCGGCAAACGATCTGCTCCCCTCGCGCACCGAGCTGGACCCGAAAAACACCGCCAACCGCGCGGAAGCAGCCTCCGTGATCGCGGGCTTCTCGCGGCTCGCAGGAAAATGACCTCTGAAACCGAACAAAGGAGAATCCCATGAAACTTACCTCCCGCCTCCTCCCGCTTCTGTGCGCCATCGTCCTCCTCGTCGGATGCACGGCGGGAGACCCCCGGGAAACCGATCTCCCGACCGAAGATCCCGCGACGGCGGAAACG
The DNA here is from genome assembly GCA_017540285.1 of Clostridia bacterium. GTDB lineage: Bacteria > Bacillota > Clostridia > Oscillospirales > CAG-272 > UMGS1696. The sequence continues at coordinate 6,431 of JAFYBI010000183.1, forward strand.
GTCGACGAACACCGCTCCGACCGCACCGTGCGCGAGGACTATCTCGCCGTCACCCCGACCGGGGAGCACGACGTCCGCGCGGTCTTTCTCAACGTCGGGAAGGGCGACGCGATCCTTCTCCGGATCGACGGCTCCGCGTGGCTCATCGACACCGGCGTCGCCTCGACGGTGCCCGTCGTTCTCGGCGCGTGCGAGGAGCTCGGCGTCACCCGGCTCGAAGGCATCTTCATCACCCATACCGACAATGACCACATCGGCGGTCTGCGCGCAGTCCTTGCGGAGGTCCCCGCCGCCGCCGTCCTGACCCCGATGATCTCCGCGGACTGGAACAAGGTGGACCGCCTGATCGGGGACACGCCGCGCATCGCGCTCGATCCGGGCGAGGCCGTCAAAGCGGCGGACGGCGTCTGGTTCGAGGTCTACGGCCCGATCCGCTACAATCCCCGCGACGACAACAATTCGCTCGTGCTGCGCCTGCGGGTCAACGGCGCGACGCTCCTCTTCACCGGCGACATGATGTTCGACGAGGAAAAGACGCTCATGAGCGCGGGCCTCGATCTGCGCTGCGACCTCCTCAAGGTCGGGCATCACGGCAAAAAGGACGCGACCTCCGAGAGCTTCGTGCTGGAGGCCGGGCCACGGATCGCCGTGATCTCGGGAAACAAGGAGGAGGAGAGCGAAGCCGTGCACAAGAGCGTGGTCAAGCTGCTCGGCAAGGCGGGCGCGGAGGTGGTCGTCACCGAGGATTACGACCTCGGGATCAACGCGGTCGTCGCGCCGTCGGGGAAGATCGAGCTCTCCGCCTACAAAACCACCCACCGGAGGGACGGCGTCGTCTTCGAGCGTGTTTCGAAGGCCGAACAGCTCGTCGTTTTGCGCAACACGACCGACGGCGACATCGACCTCGCCGAATGGTGGATCGCGTCGCGGACCGGAAACGAGCTCTTCGAGTTCCCGGCGGAGGCGGTCATCCCGGCGGGCGGCACCATCACCGTCGGATGCACGGATTATGACGGCGCGCCGGATTTCCGCTGGAACGAGGGCAAGGTCTGGCACAAATCGAAGGAAGACCTCGCCGTCCTGATCGATCCGTGGGGGAACACGGTCGACACGATGGCAAGCGAATGAACGAAACGGAAAAAGAGCTGGGCAGCGTAAAAACTGCGGCAGCTCTTTTTGACTCCGTCAGGAACCGTACATCCCGTTGACCTTCATATAGTCGTAGAGCAGCTTCCCGTGGCTCTGCTCCTCCTTCTGGATGTGGTTCAGCGTCTGGCGGACGGCGGCGTCCTGAAACTCGAAGACGCAGGTGTCGTAGAGGTGGGAGGCGTGCTTCTCCGTCGAGAGAAGGTCCGAGCAGAGGAAGGCGTCGGTCTTCGTGTCCGTGCCGGAGGGCGCCTTCGTGAAGGACTGCGGCAGCGATGAGCCGGCGGACGATCCGGAGGACGAGCTTCCGGGCGTCTTCCCCTCTTCGATCCCGCAGAGCGTCTGGAGGTGTTCGCGCTCGACGGAGGCGATCCCGCGGAACAGCGTTTTCAGCTGACTGTCGGAGGCCTCGTCGGCGTACTTCGAATACTTTTCGATGCAGAGGGATTCCTGATCCTTGAGATCCTTGGTGAGCGTGCGTTCTTTTTCGGTGAGTGTCATGCGGTGCTCCTTTCTGTTTCCGCGATCTGCGGATGACAGGGAGAGCATTGCCGCAAAATGCCCCGGCTATTCACGAAAACGGAAGGATGTGACAATTTTTCCCGCATCCCCTTGCAAAACGGGCGCGCATCCGCTATAATGAAAGAAAAAACACCCGCAAAGGAGTTCATCATGATCACCAAAACCGCTCCGATGGGCTGGAACAGCTGGGACTGCTGGGGCGCGGCCGTCACCGAGGAGACCGTGCGCGCAAACGCCGACTACATGGCAAAATACCTGAAGCCCTTCGGCTGGGAGTACGTTGTCGTCGACATCCAATGGTACGAGCCCGGCGCGTCCTCCCACGCCTATCATCCCTTCGCCGATCTCGAAATGGATGCGTATTCCCGTCTCCTCCCGGCGGTGAACCGGTTCCCGTCGGCGGCGGATGGCCGGGGATTCGCCCCGCTCGCGGCATACGTCCACGGCCTCGGGCTCAAATTCGGCATCCACATCATGCGCGGCATCCCCCGTCAGGCGGTTGCCCGCAACACGGCGATCCTCGGCTCCGACAGGCGCGCCCGCGACATCGCCGACCCCTCCTCAATCTGCTTCTGGAACGCCGATATGTACGGCGTCGATCCCGCGAAGCCCGGCGCGCGCGAATACTACGAGAGCCTCTTCGCCCTCTACGCGTCGTGGGGCGTGGACTTCATCAAGTGCGACGACATCGCGCGGGAAATGCCCCGGTGCGAGCGCGAGCTGAGGCTCCTCTCCGACGCCCTGAAGTCCTCCGGCCGCGGCATGGTCCTCTCCCTCTCGCCCGGGCCCGCGCTCCCGGAGAAGGCGGAGCTCTACAAGGAGACGGCCAACATGTGGCGCATCACCGACGACTTCTGGGACGACTGGAAGCTGCTTTACGACATGTTTTCCCGCGCCGAAACGTGGTGCATCCACGCGGGTCCCGGTCACTGGCCGGACGCCGACATGCTCCCCGTCGGCCCGGTCCGTCAGGTGTACGGGCGGGAGAACCGCACCCGGTTCACCGAGGACGAGCAGCGCACGATGATGACGCTCTGGTCCGTCATGCGCTCGCCCCTGATGATCGGCGGCGACATGCCCGGCTTCGACGACTTCACCCGGAAGCTCCTCACCAACCGCGGCATCCTCGCGATGCACAAAAACGCGCGGTATGCGCATCCCGTTTGGCGCAGAAGGAACGGCGGCGCGGAGTGGATCCTCTGGACGGCGGTGAACGCGGCGGGCGGGTACTATCTCGCCGTCTTCAACGCCGGGGAGGAGGACGGGGAGATCGCGGTCCCGCTCGCCGACGCGGAGATCGAAAGATCGCGCACGCTCACCGAGCTCTGGACCGGACGGATCACGGAGGACACCGACCGGATCACTGTCGCCCTCCCGAAGCAC